>NZ_WQPW01000028.1:0-117522 GCF_018785465.1 Clostridium sp. MCC328 | reverse complement strand
TTTCGTGATAATAACCATATCCGCAGTTATCAGCTTCCGTGATAGTCTTTACCTGCCACAGATATCGGTATCCGTGATAGGGTGAATGTCTGTAACATATCTTCTTTTCTATTTTTTAGTTTTTCTTTTTGAATGCGGGGAGGACGCTATCTTGTTTTACGGTACAGTGCGAATGCTGATGTTGCGGATATTGCGATGCTGGATGATTCTGTGGGCTGCGATGGCGTGTGCGTCGCTGATTGGGTTTCCTATGGATGATGATATGGCAAGGTGCAGCTGTATGGAATGACTCAATCACTGTGTTGACAAGAGGTGATAGCGTGGTAAGAGTAGCATTTAGGAAATGGGAATGAGGACGTTATACCGAAAGTAAAGAATGTACCATGTTTTACTTATAGAACTCTTAATTTTTTTGTAAAAGAAAAATGCTTCGTTCCCGCGTTGTGGCCGAAATAGATTTTGTTATATAAAGAACATTAACTTACTAGCAAATTCAAAATGCTAAATAAGTATTAGCAACTGGATTCTCTATTAACGATTCTTTGGCGCAGCGCGAGTTATAACATATGGATCATATGGCCGTTTATGTGTGATGCCGATCTTCTAGTTATACAAAAAAACAGAGCCCATTAAGGGCTCTGCGTGCGTCACTGTTCGTGTTCAGATGTTTCTACTTTGCTGTTGCTCTCATTTGCATCTTCGCTTCCATCATCGTCATTCTCGATATAACGGGTCATCATCAGAGAACAAAGATTTAAAAGTATGATCCATGCTGCAATAACACCCAACTGTTTGTGTCCAAGTTTTGCCATGACAAATCCAACCTTTGGAATAGAATATGCATAGGTTCCAACAATCTGTTCCTGGGAAACCGAGTTCATATCTTCAACATCATTGGCATCTCCTTTTGTGATGAAAACTCCACCGTCTTCGCGAATGATTCTGTGCGTAACCAGTTTGTTTTTTTCTTCTGTTCCAATACGGTATGTAACAACATCTCCTGCTGCAACATCTCGGTCTTTTGTATTAATAAATGCGATAGCTCCCGTATGAATCGTAGGCTCCATTGAACCAGACTCTACGATATATGGAGTAAAACCAGCCGCTTTTGGCAAGATGAAAATTGCAGCAATCACAATACATAAGAAAGTGACCACTGTAACAATAGTGCTAAATGTCTGAATCGCTTTTTTCATGAAAATATCTCCTTCCTAATACTTGTTTTTATACAGACTCGCACGTAAGACGGGTCAATGAAATTCATGTTCTAAAAATTTTTCCATGCCAATAAAAACGCTGCTTCCTCTTGTGACAAGAGCGAGAATGGACAACGATTCGCTTGGTCTGCAGGTTTTCTTTTTGATGATAATTTCCACACATATTCTCCTTCCTGTTTTTTTGCTGAGAGAATTATGGAACTTTTAAGTCAGATATTGGTCTTGCACTCTTCTGTCCCATGAGTGCCACCAACACGATAATGTACACTTGGGTCATTGGAACGGAAATATTCACGAAAGAAACACAGATATATACTAAAACCGCTACAGCGCAGACCGCTGATTTGTCCTGACTGCGTATGGCATAAATGCAGATGAGGATATACCATGCATACAAGCTGAAACACCCTATCATGCCGGATGTAAACAAATACTGTAGGATTTCATTGTGCGGGGAATCGAATACTTGGCCTGCTACCGAAAGCATTTCATCGTATCGTGTGCTCTTCATCACGATTCCGAATGTTTCCAGACCGGTTCCAAATAGTTTTTGCCATATTGGAAGGTTGGCATATTCTTCTGCGGCTATTCTCCACACAAATCCCCTCCATGTTCCCCACTGGTCGTTAAATCGTGTGTATTTCTGTATTGCTTCTGATGCCACGTGTCCGGTATTAGCCAGGATCAGGATCTCAATTACACATAGCCCACAGCAAATGGTGGTACCTATGAGTAATCCTCGCCATAAGCGCAGAACCCGCTTTTCTTGCGTTCTCATGTGATGCAAAATCTGACGGACCATTTCAAGCCATACAATGATGCAAATGCAACATTGGAATATTTCCTTTTTTAATGCTAAAGCCAGAAGGATTCCTGATTGAATATTGATATACGGGGAAACCGGGCCACTGAAAAGATTGACATAGCAAAACAGTGTTGCTTCTGCCAGAAGGAGGATTTGTACCAGTCTAAACAAAGCGAGAATTTCCGTAATATCCCGGCAAATAAATGCTGTAATTGCAAAGAAAGCAAGGATACCGATCTCGGCATTGTCTGAAAGTCCGGTGATCATGGCGATACAGAATAAAAAGAACAGCGTTCGGTACACAAGTTTGAAAATTCTTTTATAATCCTTATCCGCAGTTCTGTTTTGAACGGAAAGGACGCCGGCAATAGCCATAAACAGTGTCATGGCAGCGGTATATGTATTGATATTGCCATAGGAAGAAACAAACATGCCGCGCTGGCTTTCTTTTATCGCTGCGATCCACCCCATTGGATCTATCCCGGCAAAATCTGCAATTCCCCAGACTGCCGAGATTCCACCACCCAAAAGCATGAAACGTATGCATAGTCGGATAGATTTCTCGCTGACGGTATGTCTGATCATCAGATACGCAGCTGCATAAAAAAGCCACATTTTTAATCCCTGGTATCTTCCGCCTGCCCCAGTCCAAATCATTTTTGCATTACCAGAAAACAGCAGAGGAATCATCGTGCTTACTAGAAATACACACAAAAACAGATCCGGCAATATCCGATCTCGCCACGGTTGTTTATTCATCCTGCCTGCTGGGACGCGAATTTCATATTGATGTCGCCGGCAAGACTGGATAACGTATAAGAATGACATGGTGATGAAATACATCTTTGTCAGGTTCTGGAAATAACTCACGCGGTCTCCAAGAACGTGAAAATACCTGTCTGTGAAATAAAATGGGAATCCTGAGAACGTGTTCCAATGCCGTCCGGTCATCACGGGCAATCCGCATACCAGTTCAAAAATATAAATGAATGTAATGATGCCATAATAGTTTGGGGATTTTTTTTGATCTATGAATTGCATACTTTGTATGGGTATGGCCAGAGATGGCCACACCCTTCTCCTTCCCTTTGTTTGTTGTGCAAATTATGGGAAGAAAGCCTGAAAAATTGGTTTGCGCTGTGCCGATCATGGTATTTCTGGTCATTCGGCATTGCAATATAATATAATTTCATCTGTTTCCATGCATGTTTGATAAGAAGAATGTGTCTGAAAATAAAGATCCATTTTACTGCCTTTATCCACTATAAAATAATCGAATTGATAACGGCTGAAGTAATCATCAATCTGCTCCTGCCGGTATGATCCAATTACCTGCTTGAATTCTGTATATAAATCTGCATGATGGTTGATAGCGCTGTCTGAGATTTCCAGACGTGGTTCCAAAAGGACTTTTGCCCCGAACATTTCAAGAGCGGGATTTCCGGGCCATATTGTTGTTCCATCCAGATCAATGCCATGATTGTCAAAATACTGTAGTAAATCTCCGTCATCTTTCATGGCATAGACCTGTTTGCGAATATCTCCAGTTAAAAATATGTTTTCAGTCAGTTTTATTTCCCAGAAAAATCCCAGGAACACCATTGTAAGAATTAAGACAAGTTTTGCCAACTGATGCATCTTCTGTATCCTTGGAATGCTCTGTGTCCATTTATCTTTAATCCGACTTGCAATCCATGCCACCGCTCTACAGACTTCGTTCCAGACCAGCATCATGGCCGGTATCAGGAAGATAATATTTCGCTTGCATGTAAAAGCAAAAAAACCAAATCCCATCAAAAGAAATAGTCGGTAATAATCTATTTCAGGCGAAATGCACATGATTAAAAAAATGATGAATACAGTCACCAACCCTAATACAATGAATGGGGCGTCCCATGTTTCCAAGGAAAGAGGCTGGAGTTCCGGCGCCTCCACATGCCCAAGTGATTGAAACAGGTAAAATACGTTTGCAGCTTGATATGGGTTTACGAAAGCCAGTAAGCCGGCGGCTGCCGTGCTTATCCCTAGTGACGATATATACGTATTCGTGCTCCTCTTTTTGAATCTGTTTGCTGCCCATGCGGCCATAAATGCAATGATCGGGCAAAATAAAAACATCAGATTGGAGGACTGAACGTTTGCGGTAAAAATTGATGCCGCCGGCAAAACTGTCAGAATCATTTTCGAATCGTTGTTCCGATACTGTTCCAGCCCATATATGATCAAAAGAAGCCAAATAAATGTCAGAAGTGCTGGGCGTGCCGATTTCATAACATGCGCCATGCAGATATCGGACAAGCATGTAAATGCTCCGGATTCCATATCCGTATGTCCAAGGGCATGCAACAGCCGAAAACAGATATAACTGAAAAGAATATACTGTACAACGCTAAGCAGCTGCGCTCCTATCAAGCCAATGTCGCGACTGCAATAATAATGCAGTACGCAATAAAGCCAATTCTGAATGGCGATATCCATTCCATCCATAACAAGAAATGGATTGGTTTCCGGTATCCCGTGTTCTATGATATATTTCCCTGTTGCTATCATATAATAACTATCTGTGTTGATACGCAGAATAAATGGCAAAACCAGAATGACGGGAATAAGCCAAAAAAGGCCGTGTGAAGATAAAATTTTTCGCACTAACATACCGTCCCCTTTCTTCCTGCCAGTGCCAGTTTGACAATCCGAATACCATCACGCACTGTGTGGATTTTGGACTGGCTTCCATGTGGGCGATCAAGATATGGTACATCCAAGGACTGTATGTCAAAATGTTGCATCCAGGCATGAAGCGCCATCTCAGTTTCTGTTTCAAACCCGTCATACAATGCCGGGAAACTTTTTACAAAATCACGTCCCATGATCCGACTACCGCTTAGGACATCAATGTTTTCGAATCCATACAACACATGAAACATGACACTGAGAAAACGATTGCCTATGGCGTGAGAGCATGACATGACTGCGTGTTTTTTTGCATTCTTTCTCTTTCCAATCACAATGGACTTTGGATTTTCCATATACAAGCGGAGCATCTCCTGCACCATGGTCGGCGGATAAGTGCCATCTCCATCCGTCAGAACATAAATATCTGCATTAACTTCATGAAAAGCCTGTCTAAGCACGGCCCCTTTTCCTGGTATTGTACAAAAACGGATTTTTGCTCCGGCTTTCACGGCTTGTTGTGCTGTATGATCTGTTGAATCGTTGTCATAAACATAGATTTCCGCTTCCGGAAGTGCTTTGTGATAATCCTGGATCACGGACGCAATGGTCAATTCCTCATCCAGGCATGGAATAATTACTGCGATAGTGTGTTTCTGCATCAAATCCCTCCTTTTCTTTCGTAATTATGGCAAGAAACTGGTGGAAAATGGTTCTAAACACGTTGCATTTTCAATTCGTATTCGATACAATGGATTTTGTTATTAACGGAGGAATTTACATGAAAAACGAACGATTACTGGCACTAATGGAAGCCCGCGGGGTAAATAAAAATACATTATCTAAACTTACAGGCATTGCGCCGTCTACCTTGAGCCGTATTATTGAAAATAAGGTTAAGCATATTAAGCAAAGCCATATGCAATCCATTGCCTCGGCCTTGGGCACGACCATCCACGCGATTTTTGAAACAGCTTCGGAAAATGCTGTTTTATCTGCTATTCGTCCAGACGAAGCTGGTGAGCCGTTGACCAAACTTCTCTCTCCGGATGAATGTTTCCTTTTATTCTGGTATCAGAATTCCTTACAGAACGGCAGAGAAAAGATTTTTCAATGCGCAAAATCTGAATACGAACACGCTGTTGAAAAAATCAAGAATCGAGTCGAGACCAGAACTGTTCGAACGGAAGATAACGAAATTTCAATGGTACAATTATCTCTCCCTCTGGATTTGTGATTGCATTCTCATCCACAAAAAAAGATCTCTCCGATAGCTCGAAGAGATCTTGAGATGAATCTTTTAACTGTGTCATGGCCTGCGATCAAGTGCCATTCTGCATTGGGTTCATACCCAATAATTGCATTGTTAGTTTAACAATCTTTTTAACTGTTTGTCCGATAAATTCCGGATAATATCGTATCTCGAAGCAATTCTTAAAGAATCTTCCTTGATGTAGAATTTATGAGATCGTATTTTTACTAACAATATATCTTTATATTTTCCCTTTGTGTAGTTAACCACTTCCACGACTTTTCCATTATGGGAAGATGTTTTACTGTGAATGACGCATAAATCCCCGCTTTTGTATCTCATGCAGTGTTCTCCTTTCTATGGTCATTATGGTAAAAACATGCCGATTGTCGACATTTGCAGCGTTTTACTTATGACTGAAGTCACGAGTATTCGACGGTATCTTCTCAAGCTGCAAACTTCCTAATGGTGGCTCAGGGTAATTCATCTGCCTCCCCGCCAGCTGCAAAGCCATATCATGCATGGACGATGTTTTTATAGCATCCGGCGTTACCACCGTAATAGTGCCGGTTACATATTCCAGCAGATCGTGGCTGATTTCTGTCAGAACAAAAACTTCGTTTTCCGGAAGAATCTTCTGAAGCTTTTCATAGAAATCTGTCATATCTCTTTCAACCGGATCGGCATCATCCGTTTCTGTTTTGACATAAACAGTCACCGTCTTTCCGTTGAAATCAATGCAGTCGATATACCATTCCGGATGAGAGAAAACGATGTCCTTTGTGCTCTTCTCTGGCCACGTTTTCCAAACATAATACCAGACTGTCAGATCTTCATTTCTCTTTTCCAGGTCGTAGTCCAGGATGTACTCTTTTACTGTCATTTGTTCTGCATATTTGATTTTTCTGAAAGCACCAAATCCATGACGGATATCACCGTCATCACCCGTTTTTGCCCAGAACTTAATTTCCTGATCATCTGAATATAGGCCACTGATAAGTTCTTTGTATTTTTCTTCGTTTGTTACACGGAAATCATTTGATCTCGTTACGCTTCGATTTGCCATATTGTTCCTTTCCGGACAAGTCCTTATCTGCGAAATTTCTATCGTTCATCATTTGTTCGACGAGTCCCCATGCAACCCCGGCAATGCCAGGAAGCTCGATTTTGAGCCAGGACTCAACTGATAATGTTTGCATAAGTCCACATTCGTGCAAAATGACGCAGGCAATGATGACCAGTATCGTCCACTTACAAACAGCCAGAATGAAGCGTTTTATGTATTGAAGAAACATTTTCATTTTCATATTCCTCTCTATATTTTACAATAATTATGGTTGAACAGTCTTTGATTTCGGTCATGTCCAGATTGCTCTGGATTTGACGAAAGCTTCTATTCTGCCATATTAATGCCGAATTGTTTCATTACGGCAACGATTTCTTTTTCACTGTTTCTTCCAATGCCTCGAACCAAATCAAGGTGCCCATGCAAAGAAGCTACACTCTCTGCATTTTTCTCAAGATGGTTGCAGGCAAAATACCTGTAGAGCGCATTATATGGTCTCACAGATAAACCAAGTTCTTCCAGTGTTGTTTTACGACGCTTTTCAGCCAGCGCTTCGTACAGATTGGTCTCATCAGGATTTTCGCGCAGGCTCTTGGTTTCAGCCAGTACACATTCTGTTTCGGTCCGGATGTTTTCTGTCGCTTTCGATAACTCCTTGATTTTTTCATTGAGCAAACGCTGAAGTTCCAATTCTTTTGCCGCTATTACCCGTTCGTATTCCGCCTGGGCAGAATGCAACTTCTCCAATGCCTGGTTGTATCCTGCTCCAAGACACAGTTGCCATCGGTATTTTGGATGACGAAGTTTTCGCATGACTTTAGCAAGGATCTGACGAATACGTTCAGAAGACAAATGCTTGTGTTCTGCAATTTCTCTCAGCGACAAACCTTCCTGATAGCGCAACTGCAAAACCTCCCGCTCCACATCATCAAGTTCCGTGATAATCTGTGCATATACCTCGTCAAAATCTGCCGGCACCACAGTTTCCTGTCCAGTCAGATCACACAGAAAATCCTCTCTCCAGGTTTCCCAGTCTTTCTGCGTAACGGTTACACGGTCTTTTTCCCGGTTCTTCGAAGCGTCAATATTCTGCTTGACAAAACGCATAAACCACAGGTAATTGATGTTTTCTCTTTTGCATGCCTGACTGACTGGAATCCCATTGACCAGGACGGCCTCCAATACATTTTGTAATCGTGCAACTTTGTTCTGGCACTCTGTATACAGAGTTTTCTGTCCACCCACTGTTCTCATGATTCTTTCTCCTTCCTCAATGTCTGATATTGTTTCAGAGCAATTATGGATGACAATACGGCGATGTTTTACAAGAAAAAACACTCCCCAAAATAGAGAGTGTTTAGGAATATCAGAAATCTTTAGCCTTGGTTCCTTGCTTTCGCAAGTCATGACCGTAAAAGATCCCGGTGCTGTAATCACCAAATAATACCAGATATCGTAATTCTGGTTCACCTGTTATCGGTTCACCAATGACGATACCAACCCTGTTATTTGGTATTGTTCGCACAATATCTTTTCTTTGCAATTTGCGCCATTCTTCGTATCTTTTTTTGACTTCGGCATATTCCATTGCCAATACAAGATTGTACGGTACGCCAAATACAGTTATAATTTCTTCTGGCTGCATCAGGTAAATGTGACGCATCAGATCCCACGCTTCATTCGCACTGCTGTCTTTTGAATCTGTTTGCTGCACGCTGGATTTATTGTCCTGATTTAATGTTGCTGTCTTTCCTAAAAATGGGGATTCAACGCATTTATGCTTCACAACGATTGGACTTTCGTCTGCCTGATTCACCACATCTTTGGCCCAGTCGATTAGCCACGGAGCGTCTTCTGTGGTGAACATCGGTGTTGGTTCGGCTACGTATACAACGCCATCCAGAATTTTGCAACAAAGCAATACTTCCTGCTTGCCAATTTCCAGTTGATGTTGAATGGCGGATGTCATGACACCGTTATATTCTGCCTGCGCCATAAAATTCCGAATCACATCAGTACCAGTGCATCTGACCATGATTGTTTTCTTTTTGAATGCATCCCAACTAAATTTTTTCTTCATTCTCTTCCTTCTTTCTCAATGTCTCTATTGATAGAACTATAAAAATTATGGAAGGGAAAAGGTTCCGATAAGCCCCTCAAAAAAGCTGCCCATACGGACAGCTTTTGCATGAATGCAGAAAAATGATTATGTGGTTCTTTGCACGTTTTTTACAGCGGATGCTGAGAAAATCCTGGAAATACGATCGCAGGTTTCGATACGGTCTTTCAGTTCGCGCTCCAATTTCTTATAGACAGAATGATCGAAACTACTGCCAAGCAGATCATAAAGCTTGTATGCCAAGTCCGCCGTGGCCGATGCATAATGTTCGAGACAGTACTCATACCGCTTTTTACTGGCAACAGCCTGTTTGGTGATCATGCCATAATAAGCTGCCGGATTCTGGCGGTACAGAACATATAAACCATCCTGAATATTCTGGCCAGATGATGTTCTTAAAGTCACCGTGTATTTGGAATATAATCCAATAATATTTGCTTCCTCCTGAGTCAGTCTGCACTTTGGCATATCCAATGAAGATGAGGCTTCGGAGCCACCGAATAAATCAACGCCTCCCATAGCTTCTGCCATAATCGTATATGCCTCATCAGAACTACATCCCGTATATTCCATGACCATATCATGCGTTGACACAAATGTACCGCAAGCCCAGCAGTAATATCCATTTTCTTTCAAAACACAGTTTCCGATATTCATATCCGGATGCCCAAGCCGTTTTTCATGTCCGGGGCATAAAATATACGTATATTTACCTTTTCGCCTCGTATCCATCTGGATATAATCCGCAACAACTTCCGTGTCTGCTTCCATACACAATTTTCTGATATCCATTGTTTTCACTCCTTTTCATGAATCTATGCCTTATGATTATTTCATGAAAATTATGGGATTTGATGTTGTATGGAAAGAGATCTGCCGTGTGCCAACAGATCTCTTGAAAAGATTGGAAGTTCATTCAGGTTAATTCGGAATTTCTCCCACATCATTTCCATGATTTCACGCAGTCCGTGGGTGCCCATATTCCGGATACAGCGAAGATCCGTAGCCGAAAAAGTAGCGATGCTATATGCAGTTAACGGTAAATTACGGGAATAAAAAGCGCGTTTCAGTACATTGTATGGGCGTACTGACAAGCCGAGGTCTTTCAATGGCGTTGCTTTTAAAATTTCCGCAAGATGTATCTCATCCTCGTTGCTTCTACGTTCCGGAGGATCCAAGGCAAGCTCATGCAACGCAGAGATTGATTGCCCGAATGTTCTTTCCATCTCATCAACAATTTCCTTCACAAGCCCACGGTCTTCATTAAATGGATCGAACAGATTGGATCCATAGGAATGCGCCACGCTCCATGCTGTTAATGGCAGATTTTCGCTAAGAAGGAATTGCATCAGCACTTTTTCTGTATTGGGACGTAAATCCAGCTGTGAAATCATCACATCCTGCATGCGTCGTACTCCATCAGTTGATGTATCCACGGTACTGTACGTAAGCGGTGCCGTAACACCTTCCTGTTTCTGATTTCTCATTGCCACAGCTACTTCAGCTGCCAACTTGGAACGGGTAATTTCATTTTCAAGAAACGTACAAACAGCGCACGAATCAGATTTACCTCCAAGCAGCTTCAGGGCATAGGCCAAGCCGTTTGTCCGTTTCGTGAGGTGCGGCGTGTCAATCTGATCCAGGCAACCGGCAACAATGATTTTACAATCCTCTCCTGCACGGGTCAGGATTCCCTTCATCTGCGATACCGTGGTATTTTGTGCTTCATCCACAAACAGAATTTTACGTTTTAAAGACCGGCCACGCAGGAAACTCAGGGCTTCGGCGGACAGACATCCTCGTTCAAATAATTCCATGACTTTATCGCTGACATCTGTTTCTGACCCATCCTTTGTTTTTCCACTGACATATGCCGGATCTACCAGGGTTTCCAGATTGTCCATGCAGCCACGCAGCAACGGGCCGACTTTTTCCGTCTCGTCCCCTGGCAGGGCTCCAATCGCATGATCAAATTCCACATTCGCTCTTGTCACGGTAATTTCTCGATACGTATGCTCCACATATGTCTGCTGCAGCGCACATGCCAGAGTCAGGAAAGTTTTGGCTGTACCGGCATCTCCATGGATTACTACAAGCGGGATTTCATTGGCAGGTGCCATCAATGCTTCAATACAGAATCTTTGACCAACATTGCGTGGAGTAATACCAAATGGCTGGCTATTTTCATATTCCAGACATGCAATCACGCCGTTTTTCTCTTTGGCGAGTTTCGTCCCTCCGGTCACCTCATGACGGACTAAGAAAAATTGCGATTTATGTATTTTTTCTCCATGTCTTTTTTCAAATACTGCTGTTTCTTCGGGCGTCAGCGAACCGTTTTTACACAGTGCGCTAAACAGCTCATCTGAAACCGTGACATCTGCACGGCCAGTGTATTCCAAATCTTTTGCATCTACCGCTTCGTGAGTATATACCTGTACTTCCACGCCGAGCAGATCTGCTTTTACAGCCATGCAGAGATCATTGGATACAAGAACAGTTTTATTTACTGTTTCTCCCAAACACATCGGATTCGACTTCAGCGCCGCGATTGCCAGTAAAATTTCATTATCCGTTTTCTGTACGGATAACCCATAATCTTCCTTTTTAAGATCCGGCTTGATATTGCGGATAAAGAGCTTTCCTCCGTTACCGGCAGGGACGCCGTCATTCAGTTTCCCTTTTGTTTTCAGAGCATTCAGATTACGGATTGCCCGGCGGACGTTATACCCGCGATCCCCGGAGTCATTCTTGTGATTATCCAATTCTTCTAAAACCTGTGTCGGAATTAACACAATATTATCGTCAAAAGCATGAATGGCATTCGGATCGCTGATCAACACATTTGTGTCGAGAATATAAAGTTTTCTTCCCAATATAATGGCCTCCTTTTTTCTTTGTATTACAATTATGGTGTTTTTTCTGTATTTTTTTAGACAAAAAGACCTCCTCCAGAGGATCGGAGAAGGTCTATGTTGACAAACATTATAATGGTAATGCTGCAAGTGTATCCACATTCTGTTTTGTGCCTTCCATTGGAACGAACTGGATCACATTAAGATCCGGTGCACCTTTACCTCCACGCAAGGAAAGAATAACTGGGTCACTGCTCAGGTCATTGCCAATTTTTTCAATAATACGACGTATGCAATCATCGCTTTTATCGCAATGATAGGATCTTACAATAGTCGGTACTGTTTCCTCTCCCAAAGTATGGCGAAGATAAATTTCACATTCTTCATCCGTAAAAAGCTGATGCATGCGTGCAACGATTGCCTGAAGCATCATTTTGCTGATTGTCGCTCGCTCCGGAGTCTCGAATGCTGTGTTTACTTCCGGGTTTCCCGCTATCAACTGTTCGTGCTGCGGGATTGCTTCCAGATGAGTGTTAAAATCCATATTAAGCTGGCGTAATGCATTGCGGATCTGAGATAACGTCTCATCCGTTTCCAACATATAATCCGCTTCTGTCGGCTTTTTTCCAAGTTTCTCATATTCTGCACGAATTTTAAGAATCTTTTTCTTTAATACTGCATCAGCCTGCGTCATTTGATGCTTATTTGTCGTTGTTGTATGTGACAGGGCAGACTTGATATGATAATAAAAAAATGTGGATGGAGCACCTTTGGTTGCATCGTACCGCGGAAGGTTTTCCATGATAGCCTTATAGGCTTCATGCTCCAGATCTTCTTTGTACTCCGGATCGCGTTCAATATAGGTCATATATCTTTTGAAAATAAAATCACGCACCAGGCCTTTCATATAAAAGCACGCAGATTCCATGGCCTCTTTTCTTTCATTGCCGGTTTTTTCCCTGACTGTTTTTGCAAGCTGAGCATAAAATTCCTTAGATTCCATACCTTTTTTGATTTTTGCGTCTGTTTTATAAAAGTCAAACAGCTCATCTTCCTGGTTCATCAGTCTTTTGCGAAGTGCACGAGTTTTTTCCTCATCCTGCTGCTCCTTGGTTTCTTCATCCTCGGATGTGTAGTCCATGGTTTCATAAGCCTGGTACTCAGAATCATCATACGCGTCCTCTTCTTTTAATTTTGCTTCATCATATACTGATAACATATGCATGCAATCTCCTTTCAATCAGCGGAATCAGCTGTAAATAGTAGTCTATGGTGTCTGGATCTCTCACCGCGTTCCCAGTTTCTATCATCCAGTGAGTCAGGATTCCGTCATACGATTCTTTTGTGCAGTCTGTACTTTCTATAAATTTCATCAGGCTGCGTATCTGTTCAATATCGTGGGTCATGTCTAATTCTCCTGACGGTCCGAACGTCGAACCCTATCGGTTTGCTTTGTATGGGCATATTATATTCGGTTATGACAATATTTTCCAATTAGCTATCTCTGCGGATATCGTTTTTGCATGTATTTTGAAAAAATCTGAAATTTTTGTGAACAAAAATAACAGGGATCCAGATTTTTGTCTGGTCCCTGCTATTATCGGTGCAATTATACTGGCTATTGTGTTGCCTCGCTTTCTTCTCGGCTCCAGTCTATGGCAGTCACATCCTGAAGCTGAAATTTCCATTTTCCCTCTTCCCAATGACCGCGGATTACTTTTTCATTTGCATTGTAGCGATACCGTAACATATTGCCTTCTCGTCTTTCAAGCGGATACTTGCGGCCGCGCAGCTCCACGTATCCTGTAATCGGAATATTCTGTTCACCACAGTTATGGTCTTTGAACGGCACGATAAAATGAGCCGGCTGCCCCTTCCTCTCCAGACGGAACTGATCGAGAAATGCATCGGAGTCCGTACGTTCTGGCTCTGTTTTTTCAACCGTTTCTTCCATGCGGTTCTGACTTTCTGTTTTGCCTGTCAGTGTAACATAGGATGTGAAATGACCATTATCCCAAATACCATACACATTGAATTCCTTATTGTCTGACGTCGTAATCGTGATCATATCCTGTCCACGTTCCGTGCAATAGGAACGCTCTACGCCGTTTTTATCCACAACATAAATCAGAAGATCTGCAAAAGTCCTTCCTGGATACATCTCAACGATACGGGTAGGCCAGATAATGAATTTAACCTGGCTCAAAATAGCATCTCCAAATTTCGGTTTCACCGTTACCTGATGGATATGCTGGAATAATACTCCTCCATCCTGACTGTGATCCGGTTTAGCAGGTTCTGTATTATTCTGCACAGGCTCCGATGTTGATGCGGATGTTGGTGCCTCCTCCGCAACTGTATGATTATGGTTTGCCTTATCTTTTACTTCTTCCCCGGTTTTTTCGGTTTCGGCTTTCTCTGCCATTTCTTCCTTTTTGTCAAATGTCTCAGTCATGTTCTGCATTGGAGTCTGCTCATTCGGTTCTGCATTGGATACCACCGCCTTTTCTTTGGTATTTGGCTGAAATTCCGGCAAAGATCCATTTTCAGCCGGTTCTGTTTTTGCATTTTTGGATCCGATGCCAAACAGACTGGCGATAAAGCCATGTTTAGGTTTTGACTTTTCCGAAGAAGTGTCATTTGTATTCTGCATTATTTCCTCATGCTGAAGAGGATGCGCGTTCTTTTTAGGTTCGAACGGCATTGGATCCTCAGCATCTGCACGCTTGCTCTGATCGGCAACAGTCTGACTCTGTTCTGTATCTTTGTCCGGCATCTCATTTTCCTGCGTCACTTTGATATCCTGATGTGTAGATTCGGCTTCATCATCAAGAACCGGTGCATCAAAAGCACTGTAATCATCCATACCGGCGTCTTCGTTTGCTTCCTCTGGCACGTCGCTTTCACTCTTCATACCATCAGGTACAGTTTTCTCCGAAGCATCCTGGATGACTGGCATATCCTCAGTATGCAATTCCGAGGAACGGATTTCCGAAGTGCTGTCTTTCTCCTGTGCGCTGGTATCTGGTGTATTCTGATCCATCGTTAATTTTGAAGAAGTGACCGGTTTATTTTCGGGCGTATTCTCGCTCTCGTGCATAGCGGCATCCTGCTTGGATTCTACGTCGTAGGCATGAGCCGGTGTAGGTAAATCATCCACGGTTTTCGATTTATCCGGGGTATTACTATCCAGATTTGCATTTACAGGTAGCTCATGTGCATCCGCATCTTGCTCTGTCTGTGATAAGGACACTGAAGCGTTATTGTTTTCCGGGACCTTTCCGCTTGCAAAGGTGCCTCCTGCAGAATTGTCCATGGTTGCTACGATAGCATCGAGATCCAGCTCTGGTTTTTCTTCCAGAGGAGTAGAGGGTATTGTTTCTGCAAACGGTCCAGCAGTCGGTACAACAACTGTTTTTGCGGTATTAGTGACTTTTTCTTCCGCTTCTTTCTTTGATGCGGCCGTTGTGGTTTCCGGAATTGGTTTCTGCACGGGAACATTTACATGAATATCCGGGAGTACAGAACCAAATGTCGGAATTACCCTGCTAACAGGAATTTCGTGAGCGGCAGACGCCGGTTTTGTATGCTGGATCCCAGCGTTTTTTACATCTCGTTTCTCGGTGTTTGTTTTTGCATTGATTTTCTTTGTTTCCTCTTCTGTTGGTGGCTGCGCTGCTGTATTTGTCGCATGCTCGGTTTTTGTTTCATTCAGCTTACTTGCCTGTTTTTTCTTGGGGGATGTTGCCACAAGTTCCGGATACCCGCCGCTCTCCAAAACGGTGGCAAACTCTCCTCTCAGTGTATTTGAGACGCTTGTATACGGACACGCATGCTGCATCCCATCGATTTTCATCTTGATAAATGTCGGGTTGCCATTTTCATTTTTTTCAATGGTAAATGGGTAGCCTGTGCGTAAAATACCGCAGAAAGCGCTGTTATAAATGCGCGTGTTCATCTGATGAATGACCGGCACCAGTTTATCTTCTTCTGATTCATTCGCCATCAGTTTACGTCCGCACTCCAATGCCAAGGCATAGGTCTGTGGTGCATAAAAAAGTTCTTTACTCAAATCTCCATGTCCTCCTTCTGACTGTTCCTGCCGCATGGAACTGGCAGATCATTTTTTTCTGTTATAATTATGGAAACAAAATGCTCATGATTTGCACACAGCACAAGCGTGTCCAGGCACATACTCACCGTTTTTCTTCCGGCAGGAACAGTTCTTCATAACGCCGGATAATATCTTTTCCAGTCTGTGTCCCGCAATATTTTCTTGTTTCCTCACGGATCCAGCGGAACATATTTGGATATGCAAGCATCAGATCTATAAAGTAGTTGTTTCCTGATTGTCTGTCACCAAATAAAGTTCCAGGACCGCGCAGTTCCAGATCCTTTTCAGCAATTTCGAATCCATCATTTGTCTGTGTTAAAAAGGCCAGCTTGTCATTCGGGGATTCCGTCTGCAGAATACAGTATGACTGGTCTTTCCCACGTCCTACTCGTCCGCGCAGCTGATGTAAAGTTGAGAATCCAAACCGGTCAGCGCCGGTGATCGCAATTACCGTTGCGTTCGGCACATTCATTCCTACCTCGATCACGGTGGTTGCCATTAGCACATCAATAAGACCATCCGCAAAATCTCTCATAACTGCAGTTTTTTCGGCCGCTTTCATTTTTCCGGTCAGTATTTCCATATGAATTCCCGCCGGTTCAAAAATCGAACGGTATATCTTTTCTTTCTCCTCGATGGAGACAATTTCCTGCTTTTTTGTGTTGGTATCAATCGCTGGGCATACAATGTATGCTTGGTGTCCTTTTCGCACTTCCTGGATAATGCAGTCAGCAGCCTCTGTGTCTTTGCATGTCAGTGTCGTTTTCACTGCTAAACGTTCTGCCGGTTTATCCGTAATTGTGAGGATCCCGGTTTGTTCTCCATAAATGGTGGAGGCCAGAGATTTGGGAATGGGGGTGGCCGACATGGTGATTTTATGGCAGTTCTGAACGCCTTTCTCAAGAAAGTGCTCCCTGTGCATGACCCCAAATTTATGCTCTTCATCAATAACCGCAAGGCCAAGGCTCTGGTATTCCACAGCATCCGCGAAAATACTGTGGGTACCAACCAGAATGCTGACGTCGCCGTTTTTGACTGCTGCACATATTTTTTTCTTTTCAGATGCTTTTGTCTCACTGGTCAAAAATGCAATATGAATGCCAAGCTTCTCCGCTTCTGGCTGCAGATCCCGGTAATGCTGCCAGGCAAGGGTTGTGTACGGGGCAGCGAGTGCACCCTGGAACCCGTTTTCCGCAGCCTGGATGAGCAACGCAAAGGCTACGCAGGTCTTTCCGGTTCCCACATCTCCCTGAACCAGTGTATTTACCGCAGCTCCGTCAGCCATGGATTTTGAAATACTCTGAATGGCACTCCATTGACCATTTGTCAGGGCATATGGCCTCGATTGAATGTATTGCCGCATTTTTCGTACAGTGGGCATTGCAGCGATACTGTGCTGGCTGATATTTGTTCGGTTTGCTTCCAACTTCATGTTCAAATAGACCAAGTCATCGAAAATCATCCGTTTTCTGGCTATCTGACATTGTTTCCAGTTTAAAGGATGGTGCATGAACATTGCCGCCTGTTGAAATGAAGGCAGCTTCGCTTTCTGTAATAATTCCGACGGTATAATATCAAATGCACTGATTCCGCGGATAGCCCTGTTGACAAAGCGGGCATGATCCATGTTGGACCATCCTTTTATGGCGCTGTACTGCACGTAAAACTGATGATACATTGCAATATTATCTGACAGTACCGGCGGGTTCATAACCGAATAGCTTCCATAAAGATCATTGTACTGGATAAAGCCTCCAACAATCAGATGTTTGTTATACACCACTTCTCCTAACCGGATTTCGTCTAACTGCACCTTACGGATACACAGATCCAGTTTTAATCCGCGAAGATACCAGCGGATGCATTGTAACGTGGCCTGTGAAGAATCTTTCATTGCGCGTGTAATTGTTTTGATCCAGATAATCGTTTCTTCCGGCAGCATCCGCTTCGCGTTTTCGAAAGTCACCTTGGAACACGCATCCACGCCGCCAGTTTTTAATCCTCCAAGCATTTTGAGCGACGGCGTATTCAATGCATTGATCTCTTCAATTTTCTTCTTGCAGAATTGCTTGATATCCTCCATGACTACGGGGCTGATCTTGTTAATTTCCTTTGGGATAGTAATATTTTGTCCACAGGGATTTTTTGCGCTGTTTTCCAGGTATGTATACTTAAATGCCTCCACACCCATAACATTTACATGCAGGATATTACCCGTACGGTCATCTTTTATTTTTATTTTTGCAAGATTGGCATGACTCTGCGTTTCTTCCGTATACGAGATGCAGATGCCGGTTATGGCAAATGGCATGCGATGCGTCATGTGCCTTACGACATCCGGATCCGTAAAGTCTAGCGGCATCAGGGAAGTAAAATTCCAATAATGCAGCGGTTCCTGTCGCAGGAGTGCTTCCGCTGATACAATTTTTTTCTTTTCCAGGATTTCTATCTGTTTCTTTTCGATTCCAAGTTCTTCCAGTTTCATAGCTCGCCTGAGACAGTCTCCTTTCGTAATATGGACTATCGACAATGTATTCTTCTTTTTAGTATATCTTGTTCGCATGAATTTTACTGTTTTCGTGATTCTGCGGATATTTAAAAATATACAGTTTTCAAAATGATTTCATCCGCTTCCATAATTTTCTAAAATCATAAAAGAAATCAGGAGGAAGCATATGAATGGAATGAAAAAAATAACAATGCTTGTACTTGCACTGGTCTGCGTCATCAGTGGATCCGTATGGGTAAATGCTTATACCAAAAAAATGGCTGATGAAGCGGCTTATGAAGAAATTCGCGAAACAGTCCAGATTCATGATCTGGAAGTTCAACCTACAACCGTTGCACCGACTGAAACAAAAGTTGTAGAAACTGTTGCTGACAATAAGCAAGAGTCTTATGTAGCTCCAGCGGGATTGGCTGACTTGATGGCATCTAATCAAAATGTGATTGGATGGTTAACTATCGGTAATACAAAAATCGATTATCCAGTTTGTCAGAATAAATCCGATAACGAGTATTTTTTACACCGTGACATTAACGGTCAGAAAAATACAGCTGGCAGTATATACCTTGATAGTATACAGGATATTAATGCCAAAGGTCTTCACGTGGTTTATGGACATCATATGAAGAACGGAACAATGTTTAAGGATGTATCCCGATTTACTTCCGCGAAATATATGGCGGAGCATCAGGACATTACACTCTGGACCGGCAAGCGTGAAATCAAATTAAAACCGATTGCATGTTATGCAGGTCCGGCGGATGGAAGTTATCGGACAAATTTCCAGACCACAGATGAATTACATAAATTCATCAAGACCAAATGCGGAAAGGATATTATATCTGATAATGTATTCGTTTTCATCACCTGTTCATATGGTGGGAACGATGAACGTACGTATCTCATATGCGAAGAGGAGGGTTAGTCCCTCCTCTTTTGTGTTATGTTTCTAGTTTCTAGTTTTTAGTTTCTATACAGACCCGCGCATAAGGCGGGTCGTCGATTTGGAAATAATACAATTTTAGATATCGTTTCTATACAGACCCGCACATAAAGCGGGTCGGTATCGCCTCGTTTTTCATAATTGACGGATATGGTTTCTATACAGATCCACACATAAGGTGGGTCCGAGAATTTCCTGAATCTCCTCTGCGCTGTACAGTTTCTATACAGACCCACGCATGAGGTGGGTCTATACATAAGGTCTTTAAGGTATAGTTTGATATATGTTTCTATACAGACCCGCGCGTAAGGCGGGTCAGCGAAATTCAACAAAAATTCCGCTATATAAAATCTTGATTTTATCCAAATAGTCATTTGGATGCATTTCTTTACCATTGCAGACAATGACAGTGAAAAATACGCATAATTAATGATACTTGTTTTTGGTTAATAGTCACAAAATGAAAACTGATTTTTATGTGTACATGAGGTTATAAATTGCGTATCGTGCGTCAACAAAATCTTATTCGTCAACGTCCACGTCATCTGCATCAAGATTATCATCTTCTCCAAAAATTTCTGCTCTGGCCAGTTTTCCTTCCTCGATCGCCCGCTGCTGCTTAATCTCTTCGATTTCTTCCATCGTCTTACATCCTGTCAGATATTCCGTTGAATACGGCACAATCTCGGTTGCGGTATCTTTATACTGATATGTCTCTCCGCAAGTCGGGCACTGATGATTTTTCAAGTATTCCCTCGTCTGAATCGCTCCATCCACAAACACCATGCCACCTTCCTGAATTGCCAAAACATCATTATCTGCTACTACACCATATGATTTTACAAATGGGAAATCGTGTTTATTCGTTTCTTGATCTTCCTTGATGCGGTATTTTCTCATAACATCCAACTGATAGTTTGCAATACGCTGCCCTTTATCCGTAATAAACAAGGTGGGTGGAGTGCAGACTTTGCCGATAATGGTTACTCGGTTTGAAATTTCAGCATTCCGTCGCATTTCCCGATTGGATTCTTCCGGCGCTAATGATTCACATTCTTTTTTCATGTAAATTGGATTCACAAAGGTCATGGTAGCTGGTATGGCTTCCGGTGCCCCACAATGTGGACACTTTAAGGTCAGCGTATAATTGACAGTAGCCAAGGTACCGCGCATCAGAATCACATCTCCCGTCTTCCACGCGCTGATTGCCTTCATCATTTTTTCATTCTGACTCAGAATAATTGGCAGGTCGATACGGATACGTTTGTCCACAGCTCCAAAATCCCTAATACCGCGCAATACAGACAATATACCAATGGTACGGACAAGTTTTCTGTTCGGATCATGCACGTCGCTTGTATTATACAGGAGTTTGGGAGATTCCATAACGGTGCCATAAAGCGTTACTTCATTATGTCTTGCCATAAGTTATATAGCGGTTCCCGGATTTTCCAGTCCCGCCGTTCCTCCTTATTTTTTCTTCTGTGCCAATTATGGAAACTTTTTTTATGAAAGTTGCAAAAATATTAGCATTCTCACACGCATGGGGCAACCTACAAATTTGTATGTGCGAAAGCACAACCAAAATCATTATGTGAAAATCACATCATGATAACATTGGCGTGACATATCATACTCACGCATTTCCATCCACTCCTCATCATACTGCTTCTTATTTTCTTCTGTCTCAGCCATCCCGTTCCAGGTGAGAAATTCTTCCATTTCCAGTGTTGCCGGGAATGCCTTTACGGAAAAGGCAAGGCTGGTTACTTTACGGCCTTTTTTATTTTCCGTAAACGTTACGTTGATATCTGTTTTTTCATTAATTATCTGAATGGCCGGAGCCAAATAGTTGCGTTTTAAATGCTTGTAATCACACGTTTTGCTGGCACCTACGAGACAGATCAACTCTTCCAGACTGTAATTGAATGACTCCATGTTTCGATATCGGCAAAAAAATGGGTACAGCGTAACCGCCGCAGAAGTTTTTAACCGATTCAGGTATTTCAGTTTCACCACGGTAAATGTTTTTTCCAATTCCTTTCCAAAATAATGTCCAATGTCCGAATTAAACCGAACCTTCAGGGAATCTGCATCATAATCCGCATATACAGTCTGCAGCCATGCCATGCTGAGAAATTTTTTTCCTGAATCTGCACTGACTTTGAAAGGAATAGTCAGTCCGGTTACTGCATCGGAAAGAAACTTCATTACACGGGCAAAGTTGTTGTTTTTATCATGATGATACCCAAGTGCTTTGCAAAGCTCAGAAATGTTCATTTCTACTGTTTCAAAACAGCCTGGTGTCATAGCGTTGCACTTCCAGATAATATAAAGCAAAGCTTTTGTTTCTATCGGACTGAGATTGCCAGTCAGTGGCAGGATTCCGTATTTTGCAATCGTATTCGCAGTAAATAGCTTAAACTCATCGTTGTACATATAGCCTCCTAGATGCCTGTGCTGTTATTGGATCGACTGTTACAATTATGGCGAATTTCCTTGTCAAGTTGGTTACTGTCTAAATCCCAAAAAATCCCCGGCAATTTGCCGGGGATATGGAAGCAATACTGTTATGTCTGCGGATAACAATTTTTACCGTGCGATAGAAACATGCGGATATGGGATTTCGATTCGTTCCTTTGTAAACTCACGGATAATCCTGAGCCGTATGTTGCTGGCAGCTCGAAAACTTTCATCCACAGTTTCTGTCCAGATGGTTGTCTTGATTACGCATCCAGAATCATTCATCGAAGAAAGCAACACGGATATTTCTTTCTCTCCATTTCCCTTGCTTTTATCAACCACGGCAGGTTCTGCCAGAACCGCTTCTTTGACAACCTGAATTGCCCGTTCAAGGTCTGCTTCATAAGCGACTGATATTTCCAGAAATGTTCCGATCACATTACCATCGAAATTGCTGTTTCGCAGCACCTGTTTATTCACCACACTGTTTGGAACCAAAACACGGCTTCCGTCATATGCACGGATTACGGTATGACGCATTGTGATGTTTTCCACGATTCCGGCAATTCCCATGTTCTCAAGAACGATTCGTTCGCCGACATCAAACGGTTTTGCAAAACTTAAAACCATGCCGGCAATAACATCCGCCAATACCGCTTGTGCCGCAAAACCGATCACGGCTACCATGAGGCTTGCACTCTGAAACAGAGTTAAGGTCAGTTCTCGTGTAATCGAAAACTGCATTCCAAAAACCAAGATTGTCAAAACCACGAGTATTCCTTTAGCACATGATATAAAGAAGCGGACATGGAGGGATTTTTTACGCTGAATCAGAATTTCTCCGATCAAATCTGCCAAATACCAACACGAAAGCGCGATCAGTACAATGATTACGCTGCGTAATGCCACATTTTCCATCACTGTCTGCATTGTAACGCCTCCTCGCTCTGCTCTTCCTCGTCCTCGTCCTCATCCTCATCCTGTATCTTCCGAATCTCAGGAATCCAGTCTTCTGTATATGGTTTTAATAGCCCATATGGCACATACTCCTGCAGCGCAGAATTACACGCCAAGGCCATATCAATCAGGTAAATGTCATCGCTTCCATCTGGATTGGTTCCGTTCAGCATAACATCTAACGACCACTGCCCTTTCAGGTCAAGGTTCGGAAGTATTGCTTCAATTTTACGCGCCACCTTATCTTTATATATTTCATATTTTTCCATTAAAGTGTGTTCATATGCACTGTATGTAACATAGTCATGGATTTTATCCGGATTGCGAAAATCATCTTCCATGGAAAACCGCCGTTTCATCGTTTCCGGGGCCCAGTACGGCGCAATTCCAAGGACACGCTTTTCTGTTGCGTCAATGAAGACGCGCATTTCCAAACGAAGCGGCAAGCCACAGTAAATCTCCGGAAGTTTTTCTTTGGGCTCAATATACTCACGCACCGCCCATTCCACAGTAGTCTGCATACCATAGATAGACGGCTGGCAAAGCGGGCCGGCCATTGCTGCCCCTCGGGAATGGTTGTACAGTAAATACTCTCCAAGTTCATGCACTTCCTTTGCCCCAGATACTTTTGCGTTCCGGAAATCAAATTTGGACGAACATGTTCCAGTGCGTACGAAATACGTTTTGTTTTCATCCAGTCCAAATACCCTGTAACAGTAATCATCCACAATTTTCAATGTGGTTGGCGTATGTGTTCCATAATCCAGTCTGGTAAGCTGAAGCAATGTAAGCGGAACTTTGATCATGGTGGTTGCCGGGATCTTGAAGTAATCCTGTTTTTTTACTACTTCAACCAGTGCTGGGAGCCAATATCCCATAGAATTTGGATTTTTGTCGATCATGGCATACATCAGACCATCCAGATCCAGAAGATCAAGCCCGGAACGAAATCGGTCATATGCCTGCTTGCGCGCAGTCCGTGAACGTTTCTGCGACTGAGAATCCATGTACATGGACAGTAACATCCTGCCATTTACACCTTCTTCTGTATTACAGTCTTTTTTCATTAAATTACCGGTGCAGGCAGGCCGAAATGCTGCAGGTACAGCCATTACCTCCTCTTTTGTAACCATTTCATGATCCGGCAATGCAAGTGGGTTGAGGGTAGAGATGTTTTCTCCATCATAACGATATACCGGAGTCAGCGCGATCAACTCTTCCACGATTCTGCAAACCAATTCATCCAATGCTTCCGGCGTTTCACGGTTCATAACTGCCGCCGCCTGTTTTGCATTCGGTACTCCGTCGTAAGAATAGTCATTATCGTCAATCACTTCCTTGCGGTAAGCTTTTTCAAATGCATCCAGCGCTTCTGGCGTTGTTTTTAAAAAATCTACCAGGGCATCTTTTCCTGTTTTGGATTCACCTTTTTCAGCTGAAAGAACTTTATCAGCCGTCTGTACAAATCCTGACATCCACGCTGACATTCTGTTCAGCGGCGATGTCGCTTGTTTTTTCACTTTCTTTTCCATTTTTTTCTCCTTATTGTTCGAGTTTTGCCATACATGCTTCGATACCGGCATGATCCGGATAGAAAAACTTATGGCTTTTGTGATAATAGCGGATGATCTGCTGCAATTCAGATGCATATTCCATCCAATACTGATAAGCAGTTTGTACGTAATCGGAACCGTTGTGATACTGAGCTTTGATTTCTTTCGTCGGGATCGTCCACCAGATCATGTCGACGGCATACATTTCGGTAACATGGCAAAAATCACACCAGGCTTTAAAGCGATCGTTCACGTGAAAGGTCTGCTCATTGTGCAGATAATCGACAATCGCATCACCCAGGTAGGAAACCGGCCAGAGCACTTCGTAATCGTCAAATATACCGCTGATATCATAAGCACGGGCTTTCTGAAGCTCATCGAATGTGCATCCCTCCTGGATATCGGCCCATACAATATGCCCTCTATCCTGCGCCCAGCATAACTGTCCGCCAAAAGCAGTTTTAAGCATATTGGCGAAATAATAACAGTATCCGGCGGAAAATAGATGATCAATTTGCTCCCCGGATTTCCCGTCTCGGTCAGGGAAATTTGTAATTTCATCAATGAATTTGATAACCTTAAGATTTACCTCTCCCTGAAATTTTTCTGTATTGGTGTACCATTCTAATAAGTGTCCCATATTTTTCTCCTTTGTTAAAACAGCGAGAGTTCTTTGGACCGTGTCACGTCACAATCCAAGTCTCTCACATGTTTACATTCTGTACTCATATTATTTTTTCGTTACAAATTATCTGTATTGATCCAATATCCTGCTGTCTTCATTTCCTCATAACTATCGAAACCATGCTGCAATGCGACAATATCCAGATAATCCTCCAGCGGCATCGCACCCATGTTGGTATTCACAATCTTTTCTGCACTTTCGCCCATAAGATTCTCCTTTGCTTTTCTGCAAATTGCCGTCTTTTTTGTTACTGCACTACCGTAAAATCAGTCGGTATAAATTTCGATGGCCAGCGATAATGTCCATCACTCCAAAAAGTACGCGAGCCGACGCAGCGCTTCTGAATTGTTACCGTATCACCGGCGTGGACCACTCCGTTGCCATAATTTTGATCAGCAACGAAACTGATCCATGTAAATAATGGCAGTGCATTCAGTTTTTCTCTGCTTTTCCGATATTTTCTTACTTGCTCTGCATATTCCTTGCATTTTTCGCGCCAGGCGAGTGCGGTTTTATTTTCTGTCTGACTTAAGCATTTCAGAATACCAACCGGGCAACGCGCTTCTGGTCCCATGGTTTCATCCATATCTTTATAAGCAAAGTTGTAATAATCCCGCTGGTTAGTCTGCGTTAAAAAGATGACTGCATAAACATCCTGCTCTGCCTCCGGAATCGCTTCAAATTCATCGTTGTGTCCAGTGCGTCTTAACAGGGGCCGGATTGCCGCATAGTATGTAGCTCCGACCATGCTGGACTTGACCACGGCGAAATGCCCCGCATTCAGTCCTTCCAACCAGTACGCATCACATTCCCGCTTCCGGTCCACTCTGCCTGATTTTGTGTAATACTGTGCATGATAACTTGTCCATCCCATATGTTTTCTCCTTTTTTGTATATTGTAAAACAGCCCCGTCTACGCATCTGCATGAACGGGGCGTTGTTTGGAAGTTACGCTGTTTTCTTTTTTCGACTCTTTTTTGCAGCCTCTTTTTCTGCTTTACGTTTTTCCGCTTCATGGTCAACCGGATCATAGGTTTCTCCAAGAATCTGGTAAACTTCACGCAGAAACTGATTCTGCTCATAACCGGTTTCTTTTGTACCATAGGCAATGTACTGCCCGGTTACAGTCAGGGAATCCCTGGCTCTTGTCATTGAAACGAAAAGAAGTCTTCTGGTTTCCTCTAAACGTTTCTTGGAATTCCGGCTGTTTTTGTGCAGGTACTCGGAATCGTATTTTGAAACACTGTTAAACACATATTTCCATTCCAATCCTTTGGAAGAATGTGCGGTGACCAGGGTGACCCCCTCGTATTTTTGTTCCATTCGCTTTTCTTCCTTTTCGCCGTAACGCTTAAAATCGCGGATATACTCCAGTTCACTCTGCAGATCCTCATTGGCGTATACCAGATCAAGGAAATGAGCGTAAATTTCATCGTCACCTTTGATATCATCAAGCATCTGGTGGAAGATTACACGCTGCACATCAAATGGCAGGTCCTCCATGGATTCAAAGGAATCCTTCAGCTGTTCTACTACCTCTGTTACGGCATCATCATCCATATCCGCAATCAGATCGCCATCATGCTGTGCAACCAGATAGTCAAAATAACACTTAGTCGCGTCGGGTTCATAGAATGCCATGGCTAACGAAAGCGCCGCCTTTACACGGCTGTTTTCCATTAAACGCAGTGGATTTTTCATTACCCACGGGATGCGGTTTTTGGAAAGAGCTGCGGACATTTCGCTGATCTCATTTTTTGTGAACGCGATAAACGCAATCTCTTCCGGTTGCACACCGCTATCAATCAGTTCTCCGATCTGATCCGCGATCCACGCGTATTCATCCTGCTTCTTAAAGAAGCCCTTGACTCTGGTGCTACCGCCATTCCCTCTTGTGGAAACCATGGTTTTATCCACTTTTTCCGTATTGAGGTCATTGACCGCATTGGAAAGCTCCACGACTTCCTCGCAGCTTCTGCGATTCTCTGTCAGAAACAATTCCGTACCGCTTACACCCATTTTCGTAAAGAAATGGATAATATTATCCGGCGATGTATTGCGGAAAGAGTAAATGGACTGAGCGTCATCGCCAACCACCATAAGACTCTTAAATGACGGGCAAGCGCAAAGACGTTTGATCTTGTCAAGCTGGCCATCATTACTGTCCTGAAATTCATCCACCACGATATGCTCAAAACCGTAGCGTTCCTCCAGGTAATCCGGGTGTGCATCCAGGAACTTGTTGGCAAGCGGTTCCTGATCAGCAAACTGTACCAGGTTATCTTTCTTAAGTTCCTCGTTATACCGTTTACACAGTGCCAGAATATCACGAAGCTGATTGGTATCAAGACTGCTGATATAACCGGAGTCTATGATGGCATGCTGCAGGTTGTTCACCGACGCGGGATCATCCGGGTCAAGGTTCTCCGCTTTAATCACTTCAATCACCTTGGATACGCAGGCGAGCGCCCCGTGGTCCATGGTATAGTTCAAATAATCAAGTCCAGGAATCTCTTTCTCTTCCAGCAGTCTTGTGATCGTAACGTAATTGCGCACGCGATCAATAACATTAGGCATGGCTGTAAAGCCAAGCTCTGCGTAATTTTCCTTCACGATCTGGAAATCAAAGCTGTTGAATGTCATGGCCTGAATGTCATCCGTCCCGATATTTAAACCTCTTGCCGATGCTTTCTTGGCAAGGCGCTCCTTCATTTCCGTAGCGCCCGCCTCCGTAAAAGTGATAAAAAGCATCTTATGCGGGTCGGTCCCGGCTTCAAACATCCTGGCTCCGCGCTCAGTCATGCATTCGGTTTTTCCGGTTCCGGCGCCTGCGTTGACCTTGCAGTAACCTTCCCGGAAATCGATCACCCGCTGCTGTGCATCGGATGGCACGATTTTCCCTTGTTTGCCTGACAATGTTTTTTCTTCGTACTTCTCTGGGAGCTTCTGCCAGAAACACTGCGTATACATCTTGCAGTATCGGCAATTATCTTCTCCGCACATATCAGAGCCCTCTGTGTAAGTCTCCAATTGATCACGGAACATTTCATCATTCGGGGTATCTCCCATGGTATCACTCCATACTTCTTCAAGCGTTACCACATTGCCTCCGTTTCCGGAAAAGAAATCCATGTCCGAAAGCGTATCAGCTGTATCTGTGGTTTTACGCATGAAATAGTAGGAAGCCTTCACCTTCCAGATTTTTCCTGCCGGCACGAGCGTGCGTGCATAGCGGAGCAGGAAATATAACTCCAGACAGTTATTGACGGATGCATCCTGTTTGTGCCCTTTCTGGGTAACTGTCGGTTTGCCAAGACGGTACAGCACCACTTCCACGCTGTCCTGTTCGAAAAATGCTGCGTCCGGGAATACCGTCACCTGGTATTCTCCCTCCACAATATGCTTTGGGCCGACAAAGGTTGCTTGGCGCTTCTCAGAATTTGCCGCGCGCAGGAATAGTTTACAAAGGCGTTCTGCCTTAGCTTTTCTCTGTTCCGGCAGAAGCATCTGCTCGTCATCAAGTCCTTCTTCCACAAGGCCCATAAACTCGCCCGGTTTATATTTTCCGGCAAGGTAGCCTTTCATCAGATCCTTCATCAGGATCGCTTCATCAAAGTTGGATTCCTTTACAGTATCCAGAATGCCGTTCAGACCATCATAATTACGAAGCACCTTACAACGATCTGCACCACGGAATTCCGAACTTCTCTTTTCTATATAGCCATTTTCATTTTTTCTCATGCCGTTCTCCTTTGATCATTCAGGTTCCCGCTTACGCGGAAACCTTGATTACATACTCCACGCTGTCCTGGCAGTCCTGATAGACAATGACCTCATCCATCATGAATCCGGAATATCTGGACTCCGCCCAGGTGCATAATGCATCCGGCGCAATGGATTTCAGTTTTTCCCAGCACAGACCGCTGTCCAATCCAAGATGCCCGTCATAATAAGTGCCGTCTTTTCCGACCGCAACCTTGCAGACTAAAAGCAGACCATAACTCTGTCCACCGCTTGTCCACTTCGCTCCGACTCTGGATGTATATCCCAAGGACTTGATAGCATCCGGTGCGAAATAGGAACCATATCCGTATGCCTTACCGGTGAGGACAGTATCTTTCGGCGGGCGGTTCTTGATGCCTGTTGTCAGGATAGACCAGACGTTTTCATGCTTAGTGCCGTGGAATAAATATTTAATTCCATTTTCCATGGTCAGATCATTTGCTTTAGCAAATTCTTCCAGGTCATGTTCCGTTGCGTGGTTGCATACTTTAAATGCCTCGATATACTTTCCTGCATTCCCGGTCAAAATCTGTTTTAAATAGTCTTCCTCTTCATCGGTTACCGGGCGCATTTCAATACCATTGGCATCCAGGATTGTTTTTTCATCCTTGTGATCCATGCGATTTTCACGTACCTGGGAAACCATGATGTCGAACAGATCCTGCTCGTCTACCAAGATGCCCGCGAAATCCTGTTTGTGCTTCGCAAGATGCAGAGAGAGTTTGTCCATTCGTCTTGGAATGGCAGTATAAAGCAGCTTTAACTTGTTATTAAATTCTGCTACGCTCATACGATCCTGTCCCGCCACGAGATCTTTGATTGTCTGTTCGCCAAGCGCGATCATTTCATCTGAAATGTCATCAACCTTGACGGTATATGACTGTTCAAAGATGTGCTTTGCGAATGCAAGCAACTCATTCACAAAAGCCTGGGTTTTAGCATCCGGGATTTCTGCAAACGAACCATCCTGTACACCGCCATTCCGTTTGGTAACCTCGATCTTGTCCATTTTTTTAGTTTTGATCGGCATGTATCCCTTACGGATTTTAGCGGCATACACGTTGTCCCAGTCCTCAATCGGAAAGATCTGGCTGGTCGGTTTATATCGCCCGATTGTGATACCTACTCTTCCAGTTGTGATTTTCATGGAACCATTTTTCAAGTTTTCCATGATAAAAAACTCATTGTGCCCACGTCCGGTTGCGGTTTCTTTGACATACGCCATTTCCACATACTCACGCGGGATCTCTTTCTTTTCTTCATTTTTCAGTAAATCTTCCATGATATCCTCCTTCATGTCTTGTGATTATTTCAGAGAAATTATGGGATCTGATGAATCAATATAGTGAATGGCGTGAAATATCACAATTTACCATATCCGCAGCATTTCGCTCCATGCACGAACGCAAATGCGGGGTTATAATAAGGTCAATGAATGAAACACAAAGGGGAAATAATGATGTTCCAGAAAAATTTAGCTCAGGAAGAAGCTGTTCAGACTCATAACGGTCCGGTATTATTGGTAAGCTGCCCAGGCAGTGGCAAAACTACAACTATGCTCCGCCGTATCAATTCCATGATCACGTCCGGAATTCAGGCGAGTTCTATTGTGATGGTAACATTCACAGATGCTGCTGCGCAGGAAATGAAAGCCCGTTATATCAAAGAATATGGCGAATGTTGCGTCGCATTTTGTACAATACACTCCATGTGCCTTCGCATTTTAAAAGAATATTCTGACGTGCCTGTCAACGTTATGCCTGCGGAAATTCAATATGGATTGCTCAGACAGTGCTTTCGTAAAATCCGCGTACCATACCGAAACGCGGAAATGCTCAAGGGTGCATTTACAGATATTAGCGCCTGCGCCAACAGCGGTTATGAACCAAGCATGTTTCATCCGGCTTCCGTTGATAAGAACATTTTTCCGGCGCTCTTTGCGGCATATCAGGAAGCAAAACGCGAAGCCGGATACCTTGATTTTGACGATATGCTCTGCGTATGCAGAGATCTGCTTCGCTCCAACAGCACCGTTCTGACCACATTACAGAAACGTTATTCCTATCTTTTATGCGACGAGTACCAGGACACCAACCTGGTGCAGAAGGATATCTTATACATGCTTGCCGGTGATACTGCAAATCTCTGTGTTGTTGGAGACGACGACCAATCCATTTATGGATTCCGCGGTGCTACACCTGGAATCATGCTGGATTTTGAAAAAGATTTCCCAAATGCAAAGATTATTTCCATGGATACTAATTATCGATCCAGACCGGAGATTATTGGAAAAGCTCGGAACCTTATCGGACATAACAAAGAACGTTTCGAGAAAAATATTAAAGCTGCACGGGATGGACATGGCGATGTGATTGTCAAAACATTAAAAATACGCAGCGAGGAGCTTTCATGGATCGCTGCAAAAGTCAAATCCATGATTTCTGATGGCATTTCCGCACGCGATATCGCTGTTCTGGCGCGAACCAATCTCCAGTTGGAAGATCTTGCATGTGCCTTTGACATTTTACAGATTCCCTATACGGCCGGTGAGTCCATACATGATGACTATGAACATTTTATTTTCCGTGACCTTATCTCCTATCTGACTTTGATGGAGGGAAACTGGGATAAAGAATGCTTTTTGCGGATTCTGAACCGTCCGGTCAGATGGTTGAAGGAATCATTATTTTCCACTCTTGACGGGTTTGATGAAAAAGCCATGCTCCAGCTTGCTACGCTGCATAAGCCATATGAAAAAAGAGCCGTGGAAGAAGTCAGACAGTTATATAAAATACTGTGTGGTTCCCGTCAGTGTCCCCTTGTTGATAAAATAAAAATTATCTGTAATGAATGCTGTTACCGCGCTTTTTTATGTGATTATGCAGACAGTATCGGCATGGAACCTAGCGTGTTTTTTAGTAAACTGGATTTCTTTTTACGCGAAGCTGTGAAATATCGTTCCGTCAGCGAATGGATGGAAGCAGCTAAACGCCATGTTGCCGCACACCGCAGGAAATTAAGTGAAAAGGATGATAATGCCGTTACCCTCGCTACCATGCATCGTTCCAAAGGGCTTGAATGGGATCATGTGTTTATTTTGGATTGCTGCCAGAATATTATGCCTGGTAAAAATCCAGCAACCGCACAAGATAAAAATGGTTCTGAAAAATCAGCGTCTGAGATTGAGGAGGAGCGTCGTCTGTTCTACGTGGCCATGACGCGTGCAAGAGAATCCCTGTATCTATGTAATTACGCATATCGCGAGAAGAAAAGCAGACAATCCGGTGAAAATCCAGGATTTACTGGTGTTGCTCCTTCCATCTTTTTAGCGGAAATGCAGGAAGATCTGGAAGCGAAGAAAAAGAAAATAGAGTTGGATGAGAAAAACAGAAAAGAAAGTGTATGTGCGGTCCATGATGCGTTTCTCGAAGGCTCTCCAGCCACATTTACAACCGGCATGGAAGTGCATCATTCTGAATTTGGCACTGGCACCGTTATACGCAAAACTCCTGCATTTGTAATCATCAATTTTGGTAATGAAAGCAAAATGTTTTTTCTGAATCTGTAATCCTCTCCTAGCAAACAAAAACTCCCGGGGTCCTGGGAGTTTTGTTACTGCTTATTTTCTTGATAGAAATTCTGTCCATGCCTGTTTCCATGGATCACTGCCCGTAAATTCGGCACCATCCTTATCAGCAGTCTGTACGGATTCTGCATAAACAATGATTTCATAATCCTGTACATCCGCCGCAGTCTGAAACGTCGTCTTTACCTTTTTAAACAAAGCATCTGTCGTTTTACCCGCAGCCACCGGTTCTGTATAGTAATAGTATCCTCCTAACTCCGCATCATCGGGCTCCTCGATATATGTCCAATGCTCCGGTAAATGATCCGCGTAGCTTTCCGCCGAGAAAAAGCTGCTACCGTCCGGGGATAATTCCGAAACATCTGCAACGTTTGAGTCTGAAAATGCTACATACACGCGTACATAGCACGGAACTGTTCCGGTATTTTTCACTTCCACATTTTTTTTGTATGTATTTTCTCCGGTGTTCATTTCTTTTGGCGGAGTAAAATCTTCTTTGATGGTAATTGTATTATATCCGGCTGAGAGCTGGTTATTTATGATGCTTTTTGCCCGGAAAAGTGCTGCCGTTCCGCCGACGGCGGTCAGACAGATCATTGCAGCAAAACCAGTCAAAATCATTCTTTTTGATCGTCTCATACGCCAATCCGTGCGCGGTCGTCTTTAACCGCGCACGTCATCCCTCCTTTCGTTATGATGCCGGCTGCGCTTCGGTTTCCGCCTCCGGCTCTACCTCTGTTTCCTGTGCGATATTTAACCCAACAGACTCTTCGCAGTTTACCCATACACGTCCGAGCTTATCGCCCTCAATGTCAAATGTATAAGTTCCAGCTACCAGGTTCGGTACCTTAATGACATACTTACCGCCCTCATTAGCCATGATGTTGCCAGGGGTGGTTGCAGCGGAATATTCCGTTCCATCCGGCGCAGTCAGGCGAATATTTTTCAAAACACGGTCAGTCTGTTCCCATGTGATGGTAAAATCATGCGGAGTTGCAGATGCATCATAGTAAATGGAAATGTTACCATGGCTGCTGTTATGATAATAGCTGGTCGCATTGCCGCTGCTGATGTTTATTTCAGCATTTTTATAGGTGTTTTCAAAATTTTCATAAAGAAGATACCAGTCTCCCGCGATCACATCCTGAATACTTGCACTCAGATAAGTATTGCCGTTCTGATTACTGCTGTCGTAAGTTTTACTATTATCCTCTTGCAGTCTGGTGACTTTACCAACCGGATCTATCAGATATGCCTTCGGAAATTTACCGTTTTTATTTGCTTCCGTACGGTTCTCATCGCTGATATAACGGTATGCGACAGTTAGATCCATATTCTTCTGCGTCTGGTCGATTGAAATTTTCTGTTTTTCCGCATAATCGTCCGGATTAATTTTTAAGCCGGTCTGTTCCGTGGCGGCCACCCCATCATTGCTTACGATTCCATTCGCTTCCTGCCATTCATAAAAAGTCATGGTCTTGCCATCTGAGCCCTTGTAATAATAAGGGGTTTCCAGACTGATTCCGCTTTCATCCACACCGCGGTCTACGTTCAGGAATTTTACAAGCCCGGTTCCATTTAACAGATAATAGCCGGATTTGAAATAGGACGGAACTTCAATAACAGCATAGCCATCCGTAGACAATGTATAACGGTCCGTCTGATATAGTTCAAAGGAACTGAAATAGCGGGTGTCGGCCAGTGCAGTCAATTGAAGTGGCGCTGTGCCGACATAAAAATCAATCTGGGCTGTCGCGTCTTTGCTCATACCTGTGATGATTCCTGCTTCATTGACATACTGTTTGGAAATTCCTGTTCCGTTGATTTTATCCACAGTCAGATCGGAGCCTTCCGGCATCTGCACTCCGGACAAGGCAGCCTGCAGGGAAGAACCGTTCGCCAGTCTGGTTTTGTCTCCGGATTTTGCTTTTCCTGAGTTAGTCATCAACAAGCCGGATACACCGATGGAATACCCACAGTCTTTAAAGCGCTCCCAGGAAAAAGAGTTAATCGGGTCTGTGGACACATAGATCAGCTGATCGTTTTTATACAGGGTCGGAATTGCCGAATCTTTGTAAACAAAATCCAGCAAGCGGTTATCGTCCTGTTTGGTCATGCCGTTTTCAGAATCATCCGTGGACTTCACTTCTTTGCTTGCATCAAAGTTCTGGTCTTCGTACGGAAGCAGATAAAATGAATCTCCGGATTTCACATAGAAGTTCCCGGCGCTCAGGTCATTTAGTGTGATGGCGGTCAGCGTTTCTTCTACCGGCCCCTCCTGCACCTCTTTCTTTTTGCATCCGGACATCAGCACACATGCGATTGCAACAATCGCCGTGCTGCACACAAGTAATTTGCTTTTATTCATGCTGTGCCTCCTTTGTAGTATTTTCTGACGGTACCGGGTTTTTGCCGGCATTGGACAGATATTTTTCACTGACGGAAAGTTTTACATCTCCCTCAAGTCCACCGTAATGAATCAGATACATAATGAAATTGATCAGGTTATGGTGATTGACTTTCTCATCGTCAGAAATGTTGATTAAGCCAAGAGTCCCCTGGGTCAGACGGTTAAATATATCCGACGTCTCTTTGAAACCCGCAACTCCGGCAGATACTTCTCTGGTCAAGGACGGTTCTTTGTTTCCTTCTGGATCAAAAGCTGCACCGTTCACTTTGGAATAGAACAAGATGTAATCATCGCAGTCGATTTCTACATGCTTCTCATCCATGCCCTTCACTTTTGCGTCAATCTGAATACGAATCGGTCTGTTTGTCATATTCTGTATGGCGACACCAAGATTCCAGGTGCCGCCTGCCTCCTTTCTAATTTTCGCGTTCCGGAAATCTCATTTCAGTCGCATAAGCAGATCCCTTTGGCTGCAGCTCCAGATATGCGTCATACGGCTTCCCGGTTTTCTTGGATTTGCCCCATGAGCGGAATACTCTTGTTCGTTTCTTGATGATGAGTTCTTTTAAATCTTTTTCTTTCAGTTTTCCGTTATTGGAAGAAACGGCAAAATTGCAGCCTTTTTTATAATCCTCGCATGCATATCCCCAGGATGCCGTATGTACCGGCTTTCCACAATAAGGACATGTAATGCCATTCACATTTCCGCCGCCGGAAGTTTGTCCGAAATCAGCGCGCACGGCAAACTGGGATCCTTTTGGTTCCAGTTTCATTTTTGCATCGTAACTTTTTCCGGTTTTCTGAGATTTGACCGCATTTTTAAACATGCGTGTTTCACCCTTTGTCAACAGGTCATCCATGTCTGAATCTTTGACCTGCCCGTTTAAATTGCCGACTTTAAAATTACAACCACCGTCTTTGGATGCCTCACATGCATAACCCCATTTAAACTTTAAAATAGGTTTTCCGCAGTACGGGCATGTGTGCGATGTATAGGAATGAATACTGTTTGGAGCTGGCGCGCACTGCATTGCTCCGACTTCCCGTACAAAATCATGGACATAACGGATAAACTGCTGCTCCGCATCCGCATATGCCACACTTCCCTCGCGCACATTCTGGAACAGGTTTTCCCACTGTGCCGCCTGTACCGGATCGGAAATGGTAAAGTTTGCGATGGCCTCCACATACCGGATGCCAAGCTCCGTAATGAAAAGCTGGTTTGTTTTTCCTTTGGATTCCATATACCCGGTATCCAGCAGGGCTTTGATGATCGTGGCTCTTGTGGACGGCTGTCCAAGTCCCTGCGCCTTGTCCATGGTCTGTTTCAGCATTTTATCGTCAATATATTTTCCGATATTTTCCATGGCGGTTATCAGGGATGCTTCTGTTAGGCGCTTCGGCGGAGTACTCTTCTTTTCATGTACCTGCATATTTTTAATATTCAGGACGGTGCCGCAGTTAATATTAGCCGGAATGGTTTCCCCTTTGGTCTGACGATCGTATAATTCCGACCATCCCTTTTCCTTTATGGATGTTCCGTTGGATTTGAAAATACAGTTTTTGATATCCGTAATTAGAACTGTTTTCTCTTCTACCAGCTCCGGCAGGAACTGTGCCGTCAGTCTTCTGCAGATCATGTCATAAATGTTTTCTTCGGCATCACTTAAAGAATCGTAATCAGGATGATTCTCCGTAGGGAGAAGCGCATCATGCGATTTCTTCTGTACTTCCGCATCATTTACCACATTCTTGTTGCCACGGACACGCGCAATGTCTGAAGCTGTGATATTTGCAATATAAGGCTCAAGTGCTGGCACGAAGGAAGCAGATGTTAACAGTGCTTCAAACTCTTTGGCTTTATCCGTTGAAACATACTCGCCGTCCGTACGTGGATAAGACACCAGCTTCTTTTCGTACAATGTCTGTATCGTGTCCAGGGTTTTCTGTGGGCTATAATTGTATTTACTTCCGGCCTCTCCCTGAATCGTGGAAAGTTTATACAATCTCGGCGCTGCCGTTTTTACAGCTTTACGATTGATATCGGCCACAGTTGCTGTTGATGCACCTCGTAGGGTTACAAGAAATGCCTCTGCCTTTTCTTTGGTGTCATATAAAACCGGCCCATCCTTCGTCACGTAAATACCACTAAATCCTTCCTGATATACGGCCTGCGCCAGGAAATCGGAATGCGGTTTAAACTCATCAATCGCCCTGGAGTTTAAGTATACCAGCCTCAGAGTCGGTGCCTTCACTCTTCCGACACGCATCAGGGTTCCAATTTTGACGGTCAGGGAACGGGTTGCGTTCATCCCGACCAGCCAGTCTCCATGGGAACGCACCAAATATGCCTGCGTCATATGGACATCCCTCGGATCCTTCCAAAATTCCGTCATGGAATACAGTGATTTCAAAATTTCCGCATCGGTCAGGGAGGCTTCAAAATAGCGCAGTGTTTTGTACTGTCCCAGTTTTAAACATTCACTTAAAAGATAATAGATTCCGTTGCCTTCCACATCCGAGTCCGTGCCAACGATGATACCGTCGAAATTTCCATTCTTTAAAGTGTCACGAATGTCATTAAACACACGCTTCTTCTGAGTAGGCTGACTGATGTTTGTGATCAGGAACGGATCCGGAATCATTGGCAGGTCGATTTCATCCCACCGCTGTCCCTTCCATTTTGAATATTCGTCCGGATCAAGGTATCTGCATACATGACCGGACAAGGCGGTGAATTCAATTTCGCCGATTTTATTTGCAATGTCTGCTTTGTGGCGGTGATAGGTATCCTTCACCGCGTTCATTACGGATGGCTTCTCGGCGATAAACAGGTATTTTAGCATGTCTTTCCTCATTTCTATTCATTTCAATTCGAGGCCCGTATATGAAACGGGCCAGATGCTTACAGAGACGTGAAACCAACCGGTCTACGCCAGTTCTTATGCAGATTTTACCTCATCCGTGATAAATCTACGATTTCCATGGTTCTGCGGATATGTAAAATACACCTATTTAGCGCCTTTTCATCAGATACTGATACAACAGATAAATCAGTCCGGCAATCGGAATGAATAAAAAATTAGATCTCAAAAACTGCAGAAACATATTATCATCCGTTCCGTCCGGCTTTTTAAAATCCAGATAAACATTTCCATTTTCTTCCGGAATCGTCAGTCTTGCTCCGTCATCCAGCTTCTTACCATTTCCGTCCACAACACTTGTCAGTCGGTAAGTACCTGGCTTGATACGGATCTGCTGCCCTTGGTATGCGACGGACAGAGTTGTCTCCTCATCATTTTTCTTCATGGTAATCTTGACCGGAAGCACAACATCATTTGCCGTCCGCATCGCCATGGTCACATAGCCTTCCTCATCCGGTCCGTTATCCGGCGTCAGAATATCAATCATATCTTCTTTTAAGTCATCCTGTTTTTTGGTTTCCGCTTCTGTTGCAGACTCTGATTCCGGCTCTTCTGATTTTTCCGATGCTGTCTCGGTTTCTACAACCTCCTCTTCACTTTCTGCTTCAGACGTTTCTGTTGTTTCTGTTTCCTGGGCGGTTTCACCCGGAACGGTGCCAGGCTCTGATTCGGCAACAGACTCCTGCGCAAGGACTTCTGATGTTACTGTCTCCGTTTCCTGTTCTACTGGCGCGGCATAAACCTGACCTCCAATGCACATCAAACAAAGTGCAAGTGCCGCGGTTTTTACAATTTTTCTTTTCAAAATCATTCCTCCTCTGATGATTGCTTGTGATACTGGAATTATGGAATTTTTCCGTCATTTTCCTGTATGAACGGTGTCGGCCTACTTTTCTTTTTCCTGCAACATGGCCCTTTCGTAATTGCGCTGAACATTATCAATAATCTCTGCCACATTCTCAGCAAGCTCCGGGTTCGTCTGATTTGTCCATTCAATGCCCTTTTGCAGGTTATCACGGTAATGGATTGCATGTACAGCATTCTCCACGCTTCCAATTTCATCCATAATCTCGTCCACATACTGCTGGTAACGTTTTTCAATTGCCGCTTCCAGAGTCCGATTGGCTTTCGTTAATGCTTTATTTTCTTTGGTTAACTGATCGATCTGATAGTCCTTGCCCAGCATACGCAGGCATTGCTGCTGATAAAACTCATTTGCTCGCTTTGAATAATCATACAAAGTCTCATCATCCCTCGGGCCCGGAAGCGTTTTTTCAAGCGCCAGGTTAATGTTGGAATAAAACATACCGACTTTCTGGTGCTGGATATGCATGTAACGGTTTTCCGGTTCCAGTCCAACTTCTTTTGTATACTGGTAATATTTGGTATGGAGATCTCGCATGGCCTGCCGATCCGGAAGAAAGGCGCGCGCACTCAGTTTTCCGTCCTTGATTGGTATAATTACTGCATGAATATGCGGCGTTCCTTCATCCATATGGAGTACGGCGGATGCGATATTTTCCTTGCCAAACTGGTCCATAAGAAACTGCTTGGATTTCTCCATCCATTCTTTCACGGAAAAATCCTTGGGAAGACCGCTTGTTCCATAAGACAACATGAACTCCAGCCCCAGAGTCGCATTTTTTCTTATTTTGTGCGTTTCGTAATACGGAAGTTCCATGAGTTTTTTTTCAAAAAATGTATTATAAGTCTCACCTGCCGGTAGACGGATAATCTGTTCATTCATGTGACTGTATGCTTCGTTAGCATTTGGAATGGCGCCGATTCGATAGTTATGCTTGAATTTTGCAGAGAATGCCTGCATGGAATGGATCGGTTCCACCCTCATAATCTGTTTCCCCATTCTTTTCCCTCCTTCCCATATTTTCTGATGGTAAAATTATGGGCGAGGATACAATCAAATATCACGGATTGCTAATAAATAGCATTTACGCGCATATAGAAAATTGCAAAGAAAAAGACCACCCATGCGGATGGTCTTTCAAAAACCTGAAGACTTATTTTTTCTTTTTTTTGTAATACACGCAGGCTCCGATGGCAACACCAACGACAATGGCTGCTGCAATTTTTGCTACCTTGGTAAAATCAAAAGCCACGTTTGATGTTACTTCAGCTGCCGGAATTGTTTCTTCCATGGAGGAATCAGATGGGAATTCTTCCGGGAAAGCTTTCTTCAATTCTTCATTTTCATGGTTCTGTTCTGCATCAATCTGTTCCTCGATAACACGTCCGTTATTCATCTGATTGGCATTGACTTCCGTTGTTTCCGTGCTGTTAACCATATAAACGATAAGATCGGTATCTTCGACTGTTTCGCCGGTTTTAATCGTAAAATATCGACCAAACGCACCGATATTTCCCTTGTGTTCCCACTTAAATGTCATATCAAGGTTTTCAGGTACCCAATCACAAAGCTTGTACTCCATAGTGCCAGTTTCATAATATTCCCCGGCAGGCAATGCTACATTTGCTTCAAAACCATGATCCATGTCGAGCACAACGTCATACACTGTTTCCCCAACAAGATGATAGGTCAGGCTCTCAAAGACTCCGTAATTTTTTGCCTGAATATGGATGAGCCCACTCTCTTTGCCATCTGAATAATCATATACGGCCGGTCCATCTTCCAGTTCAAAATTTTCATACGCGCCATCGCCGGTCTGCTCCGTTGTATGATTGTTGGAAGTCTTTCCATATTCCGGATTTTCCGCTACATTTACCGAAAGCGTAGTGTCAGAATGGATGTCCAACGTTTTCTGTACGGATGCTACGTACTGGTTCATCACGTCTTTTGGCAAAATGACATGAACATCATAAAGGCCAGGATCTACTGGGATGGTGATGGAGTAACCATCTCCCGCCGTGATTCCATGTCCTTCTTTATTCAGGTATACATCAACCCTCTGGTCGAAACCTTCGGGAACACTCACCTGAATGGTAACATTTTTTGTATTTTCATTGATTTCCGTAATTTCTTTTAAATAATCATCCGTGCTCCTCGCATAGCATGGAATACACATCATTAAGGTCAGCATTGCACAACTGATCAATCCAAATTTATTTTTCTTCATGGTCTTCTCTCCTTTTTATCTTAATATTTTCTTTTGTAATTATGGGGCCGGATTCCGTAGCTTTGCTGCCGCAAAAAAATGCGGCAGCACAACCATTATCCCTTATATACGGTATAATATCCTGAGTTTAGATACTTGCTGATAAAATCAGGGGAATATGCCTGGTAACTGTATGCCTGATGGTTGCTGTTCGGATCATTCACATAAATGTTTCCAGAAGCATCAATGCCGGTCAGTACAATGATGTGAGCGCTTTTTGTAAAATAGCTATCCGACCCTTTTTTCGTGGACATGGCAACTGGATTGCCCTTTCTTAATTCTTCCAACACCGCATTCATGGAGGACAGTGACTTGTATTGGAGCCCGTAAGCAGCTGCCATAGCGCTGTAAAGTTGTGAACAGCTTTGACCTACTCCTTTCACGTGAAACGCATTATAGTTTCCTTTGACTTCGATCAGTTTATTATATACATCACTTGGATAGATCCAGCTGCCGAGCTGATAAGAAATCAGCATGGACAAGGATGTCAGGGAACAACCGCTGGTTGCAATCGTTCCGTCTCCGAAAGGCAGGGCGGACCATGGCTGACCACCACTCTGTGCATAATACGGTACTTTGTTGTTGCTCTGGTTATTCGGCACACTGTATCCGTTTGGATCGATATTTAAAAGTCCATTGCCTTGTTTCGCCTGGTATATCTGCTGCGCGTATTTTCGTCTCTGTGCAAGCTCCTGATATTTTTTTCCATTAAACATAGGGCACTCGACTATGGTATGGGAGGGGTTGTTGCAGACACATCCCTCGTAAACAGCCGCCCATAAATCACAGCCAAGCTGCACGTCATCAATGGATTTGTAATCGGATTTGCCATTATATCGTCTTAAAGCCGATGTAAAATATCCAGAATAACCTTCAAGTTCCTTCAACATAAATGCAATTTGTGCATCCGCATCCGTCCAGCTTTTTCCCATACTTGCCGCAAAATTTTTCATTTTTGGGCCTCTTGAACTGCCATCCCATTGCACCAATCCCAGGTAACCGGAACCGCTTACATCTGAGGGATTGAAGTGTGATTCCTGCCAGATATTTCCGCATGCACCTGCGGCAAATTCAGGGGAATATCCGGCTCCGGTCAAGGCATTGTACACTTTTGTCATAACCGCAATCTGTTCCGCTGTAAGCCCTGTCAGGCCGCCGAATGAATACGCCCCAAAAGTCGTCATCCTGCTTGGGTCATAGTACTGCGGAGTGAATGTGGCTCCGTTTAAGTCAAGACTTACATTAATCCTCCCTTTGACTTGGAAGGCTTCTCCTACCGGGTTTTTCTGCTCAGATTTCTTCGCATATGCATTCACACAAAACAAACCGAAAATCCGATCTTTCAGACTTTTAGTAATCTTTGTAGGCGCCTGTTTCTGTCCCGCATAAGCCGTGATGCCGAACAGACCATGGGAAAGATTTGATGTCGGGGTTGTTTTTGCAGAGCCGACTATGACGGTGCCGCTCTCATCCTGTGATTTGTATTTTTCGTGTAATCCGTCCGTATAAGTATCATACCATCCTGTCCATATTTTTTTATATGGGAGCATTTTATTGAATGCTGATTTAGAACAATACGAATCTTTCCACTCAATCCCTATTTCTGCTAATGCATCTTTTATTTCCTGCGTATCCGGATAAGCTCCGTATACCAGAGCAAACTCCACCGCTTCGAATCGTTTCATGGATTCACTGTCCCAGTTGGAAACATTATTGACCCAGGAATCAGTTTTGCCAAGGCTCAGCCTGTCAATGGCAAGAAGCAGGTTGTTTTTTCTTGTCAGATCTGAATAGTATACCATGGAATTACCGTACACATCCATATACAGTGCGGAATCATCCTGTTTTAACACACTATTGATCTCAACCGGGAGATTGGAGTCCTCTACATTGTTTCCGTATTTATCTTTTGTATAGTCTTCCGGGTTTTTCTCATTCCCTCCGTATTTCAAAGAAGAACTTGTACTTCTTTTTTTTATCCGGCCTGGGATTCCCTCAATTGCCACATCTGGATTCACGTTTGTGCGGTTTCCTGTCCGTTTCAAGAGTCCAGCTGCATCAATCGTTACGTTGTATCCCGCTCCGGCAGCCTCATTGATGGCACCAATATCAGCAACATTGATTTCCTCTTTTTTGCCTGCCTTTTCACCGGTATTTTCATCCACTGCGTTTGGATCCCAGTCTTCATCATATTCGTAATATGCGTAAAAATTCACATTTTTGTTCCGCATCACCTTATATGTATCCCCGCAGTCATAAAGTTCTCCGGATTCCTCTTCTTCCCATCCTTTCATGGTTGCTTCCCAGATCAACGCCCCGAGGGACTTTTTCAACGTAACGGTCTCACCGGGAATGACGGTCTCCGTGGAATACACGCCACCTTCCTGCTCCGTCACATAATAAGTCGGTACATCGATCGGATAATATTGCGTGATCGTCACCGGGTCATCCGTCACGACCGTGAAATAATACTCTCCTTCTTTGAATTTGGCCTTCATACCCTCCTTGAAAAAATATTCCTTATCGTTATCATCCATGCAATACCAGCCGATTCCGTTTCCGGTCAGTCCTTCATTGGATTCGATCGTTTCGCTTGTAGCGTCCGCATCGTCGCCGGATTCAAAGAGATATGCATAATCCGCTGGGTTCTCAAAGGTATATTCATCCTTTGGGGCGATGGATTTGGCCAGGGAATAGATCTCGTCGCCGTTTACATTCTGGAAATACAGGTGTACCTGGTGATCAAAGGATATGGTAACGGTATTTTCTCCGGTCAGTACCGGATTATCCGTTTTTACATAAAAGTAATGGTTTCCCGCTGACCATTGGAACGCATCACCTTGTTTGTATTCTTTTATCGTATTCCCATTTTCATTTACTTCCGCCCAATGGGTGCCAGTGACCTGATAATACAATTCCGGATAAACTTTTTCCTTACTGTCCGGATCCACCGGAAGATATTTCCATTCGTCCGGGTTTTTGAATGCGTATGTCTTTTTTGAACCTATCTGTTTTTGAAGTTTTGTGATTTCTTCCCCGTCCACCGTATAAAAGTAGAGATAGGCGGTTTTGCTCAGATCACTGCTTTCCGCATAGGTCGCTTTTGAAAAAAAGATGCACCAGCAACTGAGTAATGCGGCAATCAAGCAGATAACGGTGACAGTCTTATTTTTTGTAGCACTCATATATTCTCCTTTCTTTGCTATGGCTCAGACATAAATCTGAACCATACAATACTTTTGTGACTTTAGTCATGGGTTATTGACTCCGTAGCTGTTTCCGTTTCTTCCTGGTTTTCCGTGGATTCCGTTGTTTCGCTGTCACTAACGGAATCATAGTTGCCAACCTTGTCATAATTCACGTCTTTTGCTGCCGGGAAACTCGGATCCCTGGAAAGGTCTCCGATCGTGACGTATACAACTGCCGCCATGTGTCCGGCACATTCATACTTCCATTCGTATTCATAATGCCAGTGGTTGTCCTTCTTCAATTCTTCGCAGTCATAATATTCCACATCATCATCATGTTTGACTTTGTTGTGATCCGCCTGGCAGTTGTAAACTTTCCTTTTGTTACCAGTGCGCTTCCAACCGCCATGTTCGTTATTTTTGCCATTATTGCAAAGATCGCTTCCGTCTTCTCCATATCCATCGGAAGGCACGTCGTCACAGGAATCGCAAACCCAGTCTGCTTCTCCCCAGTGAATAATGTTTTTTTCAAACCCGTCTGTCAGCCAAACAATTGTTCCATCCTTGTCGCATTTACCTTTATCATAAGTAGTCTGCATTTCCGAAGTGTCCACGGCCCCTTCTACCACTTTTGTCACAACTGCCTCATCAGTATGTTCCGCGCCGCAACCGGTACATGCGTTTGTGTCTGATGCATTACTGGTACCGCAGTTTTTGCAGATCCATACATCGATGGTACTGTTTCCGGGATGGTACTCTTCAATCGAAATCTGATGAGTAGCCGCCCACAGATAATAGCAGTAATCCTTGAAATGCTGGGCCATGTCTTCATATTCCTTTTTAGCCTCTGCCGTCGCATTCTCTCCCGGTTTAACCAGCGGATATGGCATAAATTTCTGGGCCATGGCAAGAATCGCCTTGGTGTTATTTAAGTCCACATGTTCCGGGGTCAGTTCGACACCCGTCATGGCATCGCGGAAAATGACGTTATAGGACTCATAAGTCGTTGCATTTTCATTTGTTACAAGACCTGTGGTTACGCTGTATTCCCCGCGATGGTTCGCTGCATCATTGATATCTGCCATGAACTGGTTGTTTTTCTGTGTCAGTTCCGTGGTGATTTCCTGGATGATTTCGTTATCAATATAAATACCATTTGCCGGACCACTGTCTTCCACTTTACGCTGGCTGTCCACTGCTTCACCGAGAAGCAGAATGATCAAAACCACAACCAGTATCCATCCAAGCGTCACGCTCGCTTTTGCAACAAAGGACGTCAGGGCTTTACTGGCTGTTGCTGCTACCTTATCCAGGCCGAGTTTTACAATCAGTTTCTGCGCCGGCTTGGTGATCGGTTTTGTCAGGAATTTCAATGCGCTGGATGCGTGGTTAATGATTGCTCTTCTGGTTTGTATCAGGGAATTTTTTACCCCGATTTTATCCAGTGCCTTGCCAAGGTTTTTGGCAGCCCGTTCGCCGGCCTTTTTCTTTGCGGCACCGAACGGGTTCTTGATTGCATCTAATACATCCAATGATACCTGTTTTCCAAACATGGAGGCTATTCCGTCAGCATCCACGCGGATGGCTCCGAACTGCCTGAGTGTATGCAGAAACAGTTTCATACCGGCCCGGTATGCCATATAGGTACTGGTAACAAACATATTGGCATCGCCAAGTGCCCTGCCGGCATCGGACTGTCCGGCAATTGCTTTCAGCAGGTTCTTCTGAAAACCCTTTCGAATCATCCTCGCGATACCGCCCGGTCCAACATGGAATTTTTTCTGCGCGATACCAGCCGTGAGATTATCCAGTACTGCCATATCAGCCGGATTATTCCTATACTTTTCCTTAAGTTTTGCCAGTTTGACCAAAATATCTTCGGAAGACATATTAAGTTCCGCAAGATCCTTTCTCAATCCGTCCGAAATATTCAAGTTTGCCGTCAGCTGCAGGATATCTTCCGTGGACGCACGCCCAAACCAATCTGAAAATGATTCTCCGGCGCGAAGACCAAAACCATCCGGACCATCGGCAAGAAAATTCTTCTGGAACTGTGCAAGGAATTGTTGCCCCTTTAACCGTTCAAGTTCCTGCGTCAACTCAGCGATCGTGTTTTTATCCGAATCCGTCAGGATTCGTTTTGTCTGCAGGTTGGAAATCTGATCGCGCAGTTTTTCCATCCGTTCCCCTAATTCCTCAATATTTCCGTAAAATGCACGATCGAAAGCGTACATGCTGATTGCCCCGGTTCCAGCGTTATCACCATCGATAGCAGCCCGTGTCAGGAAACGCAATGCGCCTTCCGCATCCTGCCTGCTGTTACCGGTTGCGGCCATATTAAAAGCAATTAACACCTCGTGATCCATCATGGTTTCCTTGGTCAGGTTCATGGCGCCATTTGACATCATGGTGGCAAGCATGGCCGCTGCAATTGGGGAAGTGTTGTCGATCACCTGGTTTGCCACGCGGCCCCCATCCGTTTCACGGCTGACCACGGTCTGAGCAACGATGCGCCGCGTTGCTTTCTGCAGCTGCTTGAAATGTTTCGGGGAAAGGGCATTTTTAGCATCGTTGATGGTTCGGTTGCGCAGAATGGTTTTTGCTTCAGTGGCACGATCCACAGATTCCTGCGTGCCCTGAAAGATTTTTATTGTTTCTGGGGCGGTGCGTTCTGCATCAATCCGCTGAACGCGTACAGTTTGTTTTCCAGCATCATTTCCGCGCAATATATCGTCGCCGCTGTTCATGCTATAAGGTTGCCGAATAATTCCGCTATGCGTATGAGTCGGAATCTCATTGTGGCATGTTGCTGCTGTGCCAAGAATCTGCACGCCACCAGCTTGGACCTCACCCGAAGCAGAATGCGCAGTTGCTGCATTGCGGTGGGTAAAATCCACCTCTGTATTTCTGTTTCCTCCCGCTAAAGCCGAACGCTCTGCATGACTTCGCGATGCAGTATCATGGTGTGAAGCTTCTACGTAATCTCGTGTGTTTTTTCGTTCTTCGTACGATTGCTGAGCATGGCGATCAATATCCTGATTTCCCCGAAAGATACCCCGATTTTTTTCATAATCCTGTGTTTCATATCCACCAAACGGGGTCTGATGGCAGGAATGGTCTTTATTTCCCTCAAAATTTTCGGGCGTATGCTGGGCAGGTGATATTTTATCCTGCGTATACGCACCAGCATTCGTCCTGTCGATTGTTCGATTATCCCCATGAATGGTTTCTCTCGCAGAAGTATTTTCATCAGTATGATAAAACCCTCCATGGCTGCCAAACCCGGCGGAAATATTGGCATTGGATTCGGCGCCGGCCGAGCGCCTTGCCTGGTCGCCACGTTCCGGTCGTGAGTGTGATGCTTCGCGTTCAGTCTCTTTCAGACGCTCAGATTCGAACCCGGAATAACGTTCTGATTCCTGATTTCTGTGTTCCTGTCTTTTTATCGCCTCACGAGATTCTGTATCGGCAGTGCGTTCCCGTTCCAATGGCTCATATGATTCACGCTCTCTATACCGCTGCTGCTCTTGCCTTTCGTGATTTGAAGCGCACTCCTCGCTATATGTCTTTTTCTGTTTCTTTTTATTTTTAGTATCAGATTCTGACCCATCTTCTAATTCGTCCGGCGTTTCCCGACCTTCCTGTTCCTGTTTTTTCTCGGAATCAGTGTCATTTTCCTTACCGTCATCCTTTTCTGGTTTTTCCTCGTCTCTGGAGTGTTCGGGCTCATCAGTATCCTTATCTTCCTCTGTCTGTTCTTTTGTCTGTTCTGCATCAGCGAGAATCTTTTCATTAATTTCCTGTACAACTTTGTAGATACGATCATAATCTACTGTTCTACAACAATAAACGTAGAAACCAAAGGATTTAATGTCATCCGGCAGTGTTTCTGCGGTGCTTTTGACGAATGGGATTGTTTTCTCCTGTAATGCCAGTTCCAGTGCCTGATCCAATTCATCTGGCGGGGTCACAGCCACCATTTCATCTGTATGTTTCAAATCGCGCATGACGGTATCGTAATAATAGGAGTAATTTTTAAACCGTTCCATCACCTCAAAGAAATTGGGAATGGTACTCATAATGCTTTTCCAGAATGCCATTGTGATCTGGACGCCACTCATTTCTTTCATCAAAACAGTCTCCTTTCCATGGTTTGTTTAATTATGGAAAGAAAAATGGTTAAAAACGGAGAATGGAGTACGTGCGCAAATGTAGAAATAATACGATTTTTGTTATCCGCAAAAATTCCTATTTGTCAATTAAGGATGAATGCGATATGATGAATATAGAAAACAGATAAATTGGGGCCATTAAGACTGTGAGGTTTTTTTATGAATAGAAAAAAAGTAATATTGCAGGATATGCAAAAGCAGCATACGCAAAATCGTTCTATTGTTGATCAGATTTTTCAGAATCCGTTTATCCGCGATCTGCCGGATATGGCGGCATTACGTGGCATGTACTGTCGCTTTATTGTTGGCGAGACAGATGTATATGTTGCATTTGGTTATGATGAGAAAATGGTATATGGAGAATTCATTGAAGCGCGAGGGGCAATGATCCCCGAGTCGGTTGTAAAAAAATGTGGATACTTTGTGCCAGAATTTGACGCCGGAGTCATTCGCCTGTTTTGTGAAACCAGAAAATTGACAGGTGATTCATGCAAAAATATCGATGAGATCATGAATTTAATGATCTGGATGGATTTTTTTACTGCACGTTGCATGAAGCACGGGCTTCAAATTCCAATGTATTGCAGCCGTGATAACGAGAACGAGGTGACGGCTAATTTTGTGGCTATGTTGGACAATGAGCGAGTTATAGATTCTCCTGGAAGAAGATCATTTGACGCACAAGAGGTACAATACTATCGTGATCGTCTGATTCCTGAATGGCCAATTCATCCTCACGGCGCACGCCCAGGGTTTATCGGATTCCAAGAGTCTCGCTACGCATATCATTGCTCTACAACTGCAGAAGCGCGTGACCTCTATAACTCAACAAATAAATGGAAAGGTAATTTAAGCGAGCACGATTTTGATAAGCATGATTATTTTAATCCATGGGTTGAAAAAAATTTGGATTCCAAGGCCGAAGCTGATTTTATAATCCATGGAATGAATTCAATGAATATTCCATGTATGTATTCTGATGTTCATGGATTTTCACAGGCTATGAAGACAGACAACCGTGCATTTAATAGGCTGGGGTTGCGTAAAGACGCTGGCCAAACCGTGAATGTATGTTTTAATTCTACAGACATTGGAGCATTTATATATTGGAGAAGGCAATTCTTAACCACTCAATTTTCAAACGCAGAAACAACGCTTGGCACAAAGTTATATTATGCACCAGAAAAAGCATCATATTTATTTGGTGTATCTGGCAATGTTCTCACATGGATGTTGCAAAATCTGCGCAATGAGGGGATTCCATTTGGATATCCATTCGATTGTCCACGTAACGTGGCGGGAACGAATATGGTATGGCTTTGTACGGATATCAGCGAAATGCCTCGTGTAATTCCCCTGGTTCATGAGGCACATTCCATGTTTTTTCATATGCATCGATATGGGTTGGATTGGGACTCCACCAGAGAGATTCGCCAGTACGCAAAAATGAGATATCCTGCCGATCATATGCGGAGCCTCTACATCACCTCCGATCAACCAGCATATGGCGGTAAGAAAAATTTTTCCGGGTATGTCCTATCCATGGATGGAAAACGATCAGATAAACAAATTACTACTGCCGACATTGATCCGTCCCTAACACCTCGTTGTATTCCGATCGATGAGGCGATTGAAAAAAAACTCATGATTGTACGCCCGGAACTGCGCAAGTCATAGAACCATTTTGCAGGTAAATATTTCCATAATTATCTCGTCGAAGGGGTACAAAAAATCGCAGAGTAATTCGGAGCCCCGAAAACTATCAAGATATAGTATATGTATGGTTTCACACATGCAATTTATAGAGTTTATCCCACGTATGTGGGAATGATTCGGGTTTGACGTATCACCGAGATATGATTTCGGAGTTTATCCCACGTATGTGCGAATGATTCGTTTTTTCATTGAGATTTTTTATCTTCTATACGGGTTTATCCCACACATGTGGAAACGCTGTCATACCCCTCTCAACACAAAAAACCGCTATTCCCATTACAGGAACGGCGGTTTTTCTTTTGAAAGTTTTCATTGAGATTTTTATCTGCTATACGGCGGTATGGCACCGGGCTGCGGTCCGCGATATCCATTCCCGTACGTCTGTCCTGGCATATTACCGGCCTGGTTTCCATTCTGATCCCCATTATTTGGAGACCAGCGGTTTGCCTCATCCAATTTTCTCAACGTCGGATACCACATTGCTCTGACCATCCGCATGTTTTCGTCCAGACGGTCCAGAACATACAACCATTCCGCTTCTGTCAAATCCACATACTCCTTTTTAATATCCTCCGCATTTTTCATGTCGATCGGCTTCAGACCGTTCGCCATCTGTTTTAACGGTGCAAGGCAGTTCATGATTTGCACGCGGTATGGCTGGTCCTTATCCGGCAGGCAGCTGATCTCGATTGAGTAACAATTATTTTTTCCGGTTCTTTTATCCACTGATTTCTGATGCTTCACCGGTGTTTTATAAATGACATACTGCCCCGCCGGTGCACTTTCCATTTCATAAATTGCATCTGCATTTGGTTTTATGGATGTCAGTACTCCCATGCTCTGACAGTTCAGGGCATCTTCAATTGCGTCAACATCACTTTGATTTTGCGGATATTGTTCAAGATGATTTTTCAACCACTGGCGCTGCTTCTGCAGCATTTCTATGGCCTGCCCCAGGTTCTGCGCAGATAATAAAATATCTCCCGGCGTCTTCCCTTTCAGGTGTTCTCCTCCCATTCTCAATGGAGTAAAGGCCGGCGAAACGCTTTGTCCCGTGCTTTGCTGCTGTGTTTGTTTCGGCGTCTCAACTTTTTCAAACGATGCCCGAAACATCAGATCCTCCGCGCAGTCAGTCCTCTTTTTAATCATCGGCAGATCTTTGATCGGAATGTTGGCTACCAGGCTCTGTTTTAGTCCGGCAGGTTTGTTTTTATCACTCTGGTCAAAGTGGGAAATTCTGGCCAGGTAAATTGATTTTGCGGAAAAAATATTCAGGTAAGGATCTCCCTCCTCTTCTGTCATTCTGCTTAATCGATCCGTGAATGACAGATGTACATCTTTTCGTGCAATATCTGCCACCTGCCCTGCATACGTTTTATTTTTCTTTTCTCCCATTATTATTTTCTCCTTGTATTTCCTTTTGCGTTGTTTGAAGCCTTATGCACGCGCAGCTGCTTTGTCAGCCAGCGCTTCGCGCAGCCTGTTGTGACCATTGTTTTGTTCCACCGGACTTATCAGAGTATAGACCATCTGTGCTTTCTCATAGCCAAGATGACGGTTTACGGATAATGTACCATATAAAGAAACATGTCTCGGGTATCCGAGTTCTCGGTACTCCTCCCTTCCGTGAAAGGACACAGCGTCAAAATCTTCACCGAACAACTTTACCCCTTCTTCTCCGGATATGAATTTATAATATTCCGATCCGTTCGGCATCAATGTCAAATCTTTCATGAAAAAGGTTGGCACAGGATTTCCAATGCCGTACGGTGCATACTGCTCCACTTCATAAGCAAAGTTCTTTGCATCCTTTGGGGTTACCTCAAGATCATACAGGGTCTCATTGCTTTTCTCCGGTCTTTTCCCATCCAGATAATGCTTTGCTGCTGTTCTAAATGCATCCAGATTTTCTTCTTTCAACGCAATGCCGGCAGCCATGGCATGACCACCATATCTTGTCAGAAACTCCGGCGTATGATCCAATAAATCTTTTAGGTCTACGCAGCCATCTGATCGACAGGATCCCTTCAACTGTCCGGTTTCCTCATTATCCCCAAGCAGAATACATGGCGTTTGAAAAAGCTCCGACATTCTTCCAGCAATGATGCCGATAATTCCTTCCGGGATTCCTGACATATGCACTACCAATGGATAATCGTTTTCCATGTGGTGTTCGCGGATATAATCCTCCGTCAGCTGACTCCATTTTGCAGATTCATCCTTGCGTGTCTGGTTAATATCAACCAATTGCTTTGCCATTGTCTGAGCCTTTCCATATTCGCCCTCATAGATCATCAGCATGAGGGATTGCATGGCACCGTTGTCCAGAAGTCTTCCCGGGGCATTTAATACCGGGGCAAGCTTATAACCGATTTTTACTTCATCAATCTGGTCTTCCAAGCCAAGCTCTGTCAGCAGAGCATACAACCCGATTGTGGACCCCTGTTGTGTAATCATGTCCTTCATTCCCTGTTTGACAATCCGTCTGTTTTCATGTGTCAGAGGTACGGAATCTGCCACAGTCGCAACGGCTGCCAATGACTGAATTTTTCTGATTATTGGATCATTTCCTAACAACGTCTGACAAAGTTTGAATGTCAGACCGGCCCCGCAATAACCGTCAAAATCCGCACTACCCGGCATGGCATTTGGATCGATGATACAGTCCGCATCCGGATAAACCGGTTTATCAGTACCCGGATCTTTGACTGGCAGGTGATGATCAATGATAATAACCGTCATACCCTTTTCTTTAGCCAGCGCCACTGCATCAATCGAGCTGATGCCGTTATCCACAGTAATCAGGATCTGCCCGTCCCGGCAGTCCATTACAGTTTCTCTTTGCAGTCCGTACCCCTCCGTAAAACGTCTTGGCAGGCGGACCATTTTCTTTGCATGTAATCGGCCCAGTCCCATCACCATACCGGCGGATGCCATGATACCATCCACATCAAAATCTCCCATGATGTAAAAGATTTTGCCTGCTCTGATTCCGTCGCGGATGATCTGCGCCGCTGTTTCAAGACCGTCAATGCGGTATGTGTGTGTGTCGTGAAGCAGAGCTTCTTTTGTCATTCCTGTATTGCTGCATACAACATCAGCGATGCTGTGCAGCTCTGCATTTTTCTGTCTCAACATAGTTTTCCTTTCTGCATTCTCATAAATGCCTGATATATTTTCGGAAAAATTATGGAATGGAATCAGTTCTGATTAGTCCACTGCACATCCGGCTCCATAATTCTTTTGTAAACACAGAGGAATCCGAGTAATCAGAGAATCTGGTTTATGTGAGGCACAAAGCCTCTGCGACAATAGCGGAGGTGCCACGTGCATCTCCATCAGAAAGGAGGTGCAAATAAACATGAGAAGAAAAGTCAGAAAAAGTCAGCCTGACAAAGTTGAAAAACTTCTGGAAGACCACGCAGATGTTTTTGCGGATATCATCAACGCATTCATTTACCATGGCGAAGATGTGGTGAAACCGGAAGATTTGAAGGACGGACCGACCGCAAGCATGTATAAAGCTGCAGAAGGGAATTTCCGTCAGAAAGAGCGCGATGTCGTCAAAATCGATGAGCGTCGTGGTGTGGTTTATGCTTTGTATGGCGTGGAAAATCAGACTGCTGTGAATTATGTTATGCCTGTCAGAAACATGGGCTATGACTATGCAGCCTATGAGAAGGCAGTACGTGATCTAAAAGCAGAAAACGATGCGAATGGCGTCAAAGTACCATTTGCGGAAGAAATCCGGCCGGATCAGAAATTATATCCGGTTGTCACCGTGGTGTTATATTTCGGCACTAAACGCTGGGATGGCCCACAGACATTACATGAGATGTTGAACCTTCCAAAAGAACTGGAACCGTTTGTGTCAGATTACAAAATCAATCTGATAGAGGTTGCTTTTCTCGATGAGAAGGAACGCGCCAGACTCAAAAGCGATTTCAGGATTGTTGCGGAATATTTCTGCGCGCTTGCTGTTGGCAAAGAAAAGGAAGTGATGTATAATTATCGTAAGCAATGGAAACACGTCGAAGAACTGATGGAATTTTTCAAAACATTTACAAATGACCATCGTTTTGAAAAATACAAACAATTCATGGTTGAGGCGTCCAAGAAAGGAGAGGTTATGATGTGTACTTTATTGGATGAATTTGAAAAAGATGGAATCAAAAAAGGCATGGCAGAGGGTACTGCATATGGCAGATACCAATCATTAAATATGCTGATGAAAAATCAGAACATTTCTGAGGCATCAGCAATGGAGGCACTTGGTTTTTCCGAAGAGGAAAAAACCGGTTACAAAGTATGGCTTGCCAACACTAACCAGTAACACTGATAAGGAGGGGATTCGTTTCGAATCCTCTTCTTTTTTGTCTAAAATCCGTTTCCATAATTTCTTTGCAACGAATACAGACATCCGAGTTTACATACTGGATCAAGAACATGGAGGAACATATGTATACAACTGAAAAAATGTGGAAAAAATTTATCAGAACACGGCATTACAGAAAATGGAGAAAAAAATGGTGCTTCCCGCTGCAAACGGAACCGGAAAACATGACTCCGGAAGAATTTGCTATGGCAGACGCATATATGCACGGGTCTGAGGTTGCCAGTGCGCTGCCGGATGGATATGATCTTCGTATTGACCCAGAAGATGCAGCAAAGCCAAATGGCGGGCGGAAAGGTAAACATATTACCCTCTCCGGCATTTACTGGATTGCTGCCGCAGGAAAACTGTTTCCAGATAAATCCCTGCGCTATAACCGTCTTCATATCCTGTTTACGCTCCTGCATGAGAAGCATCATTTGGATATCGGCAAGTGGGATTACTGTCACAAATGGTATTGGCCGAACGCATGGTTTGTACGGCATTGTGAAGAATGCTACTGTGACATGATGGCGACAAAAGATCTGATGTTACTTGGTGTAACGCGAGAAGAAATTGGTGACATGATGGCGGATCGTGAAACTTTTGAGAAAAACGCTATGCATGACGGGACCACGCATCCATCCAGATCGTTCCGCAGCAAGATTGTTGCTGGTCAGCGTTGGAATAAAGAAGCAATTCAGCAGGTTGCGGATCACTACATGCAGTCTGCGGATATTGCAAAATGGTGTAAGAACGTGACATCGGAAACAGTCGATGCCATATCTCAGTATTACGCTGATACGTTGGATGCATTTTTTGATGAATCCGGTTTATAAGGAGTCTTTGATGGCTCCTTATTTTTGCGCAAAAAAAGAGACCGCTAAGCGATCTCCCTTTCCTGCTGTCACACATTGATTGATTATTCCACGGTGATAATGTAGCCTCTGTCTTTCGTGGACTTGCTTACGAGTGTCTTGAACTCATAATTGTCATTGCTAAAAGTCAGAGTATACCGATACTCGCCTTTGGTGATATCGATCAGATGATTATATCCCTTCAGCTTTGCAATCTCCGGGCTGGTAACATGGAAATTCTTGTTCAGAACAAGCAGCTCCTTATCGTTACAGATTACCCAGTCTTTTTCCGCGTGGCTCCAGGAAATCTGAAGCTCGCCATCCATCTGGAACTCCTCATCAGATCTAACGGCGTACCACTTGCGCACATCGCGCTTTTCAACGAGATCCTCGGCATCTGTGATTTCGTCCGACGGCACAAAGACTTCGTATCCATCCGGACATGCAATCACCTTAATGTCCTCTACACATACCGGGTCGCTGAAGTGGCTGCCGTCAAATACTTTACCATCCTTGATGGTCAGCAGGCCAGCCTCCTGGAATTCTCTGACTGTGGTCTTGCCACCATCAGTTTCTGTTTCTTTCTCAAGGGTTTCCGAATATGCCAGGAATACTTTGTCCGCAATATTGCCTACGTGCTTCGGTACTGGGAAGTCTACACACAACTCCACAAAGCGATCCCTTGATAACTGGTAGGACATTACATCCACATGTCCATTCTCAGTCTTATTGCAAGCTAAAATCAGGTGATCCGGCTGTGTTGCCAGGATACTGTCTACCACGATCGCGCCCTGCTCGCAGACAAATACACCGTTTTTCACGATTTTGCCATTGGATACACTGTATCCTTCCGGTACCGGGTATGGTTCTGGATCGCTGACCAAGCGAAATGCCAAGGCGTTTTTTTCGGTGATGAGCACCCAGTCCTCACCGAGCTCCTCATCACAGCCAAACGGAGTGTCCGGAGTGTCCGGATTGTCGCATAACTTATATGCGGTACCAACCTGGTTGCCATCCTGAACGGACACGTTGGTTACCTTATAATACTTGCCATCTACCTTGTTTGCGACAATGATTCCAGTTCTCATTCTGTTGATTCTCATATTGTTTTCTCCTTTTTTGATGTATTTGGCACATCGGCGCATGATTTACGCAAAGGAAAGCATTTTTTTGTGTGACAGCTTGCTTTTCTCAGTGCCTTAATAATTGTTACGTTGTAATTATGGTGCCGGATGCATTCGCAAAACGATGGAGCGCGTCGGGTGCTAACCCAGCTCCAAAATACCGGGTGCCGTCAAGAAATGCAAACCCATCAATATAAGGTGCGATTTGGTTCCATCATAAGATGAAAGATTTGCTGCACCAATTTCCTTATAAAATACCCTGATTTCATTATTTTTGTTTTTTAATGTGATTCGAACATTGAAAATCATGTGTTCTTTCTTTTTTGTATTCCTTACATTTTTTCACATTACAATAAATAAATGGAATTACTTCTCGGCTCTTTTTCTCACAAGTATATGAATAATTCGGATGATCAAATGCATCTCCATGATAGGGAGTTGCATCTTCCACTTTTAAAAACTTACAATCTGTCATTTGCATACCTTTCTATTTAGAATTATTAATCCAAAAACGCTCTTTTGTGTTTTCCAAATATAATTCACTGTTTACATTCCAACCACCAGTTAAATTCAAAATCTCATTTCTTATTTCATGAAACTCTTCCAAATGTTCTCTAAAATAATTTACCGCATCATTCTCGCATTCGAATTCTCTCTCATGTTCCCAAAAGAAATATCTTTCATTTGTTGCAAAGAACGAATTTGAGTCAAGACAATATGCAATTATCCATGTTGGATAAGTATCTGAAAAATTTTGGCTTTCATTTAATTTTTTATACATCTTTTATTCTCCTTCCATTCTGAAATCATCGTTTCATTGAAATTCTATGTATTTCTTAATTTCATTTTTTGAAAATGAGATAGGATTGGTTGTATATTCATTTGAGCAAAGGCAAGTATCGCCTTTTATTTCTACCACTTTAAATATGCCAAATGCTGTTGGAAATTTGTCTCCAATTTGGACTTCTCTGTTTAATAGGTCATTACCAATTCGCGTAATATTTACCATCCTTTCCTATTGAAACTCTTGTTTCATTCCACGGTTACAACATAGCCACGATCTTTTGTTGATTTACTTACAAGTGTTTTGAACTCGTAATTGTCATTGCTAAAAGTCAGTGTATACTGATGTTCACCTTTGATAATGTCAATCAGGTAATCATATCCCTGTAACTTTGCAATCTCATGGCTGGTCACATGAAACTGTTTTTCTAATACAAGTAATTCCATATCATTTTTGATCACCCAGTCATGTGCAATATAACTCCAGGAAGCACAAATATCTCCGTTCATCCGAAAACTTGCTCCATTTCCCCAGAGAATAAACCACATACGCATATTACGTTTTTCAACAATGCTTTCGCAATCCGTATCGTCTATATCCTCATCAGACGGAACGAAAATTGTATACTCACTATTACTGTATTCGACATTCTCTGTATTTACGATTTTGATAGCATCCATAGTGATCGGGCATCCAAATGGGGTCTTTTTAAATACCTTTCCAGCTCTAATAGTAAATATACCTGCTTCGGTAAAATGTCTGACAATCTTTTTCTCTCCACTCTCTTCTTCCTCAGATTCAGAAATGCACTGATAAGCCATGATCATATCTCCATTTGCAGCCTCGACACATTTGAATGTCGCGCTCTTTACTAATGTTGCAAACTTTGCAAAACGGTCTCTGGAAACTTGATATGACATGATGTCCACGAAATCATTTGTTGTACTATTGCAAACCAGAAACAGATAATCCGGCTGTGTCACAAGAATATTTTTTACAACAACAGAGCCCTGTTCACATACCGATTTGCCATCTTTCATCAGTTTGCCGCCAACAACATTATATCCTTCTGGCTCTGGATACGGTTCTGGGTCATCTACTAAATAAAATGCCAGTACATTTTTGTCAGTAATGGATATACGTTCTTTACCAAATGTATTCTCATCAAGCAACTCAATGGCAGTCCCGATTTTCATATTATCTTTTATGGACACGTTGGTTATCTTATAGTATTTTCCATTGATTTTACTCATTGCTACGACGCCAATTCTTATATTATTACTTTTCATATTTTCTCTCCTTTTTAATGCATTTTGATGCGTTCCGTTTTTCCAAAATCACTTAGAATAATTTCACTGCATTTTCTGGTTTGCTTAAGATCGATGATCCGTTGGTTGGATGACCCACGGAATCGCAGAGTCATATCTTTGTGTTCTATCTGAAATCTGCCATCGACAAGGACATCGGCCATCGCCAGGATTGTTTCTGTATCACCAGAGTGACAACGGATATTATCGGGATTCATCAATTCTTCATATGTATAACCGGAATAAATCCATATTGTTTTCTCCGGAAGTTCTTTCTTAATGCGTTCCATAAACGGACGTAATGCCTTCTGGTTTGCAACTTCCATCGGCTCTCCACCGAGAAACGTAAAACCATCAATGTAAGATGCGGCACTGATCCTGATCAATTCATCCTGAATGTTTTGATCAAACGACTTCCCATACTGAAAATCCCATGCGATTTCATTGAAACAGCCCTTGCAATGGTGTGTACATCCGGAAACAAAGATAGATGTACGGCAGCCAGGACCATTTGCAATGTCACATGTGAATACCTGCGCATAATTCATGATTTATTGGGCGTCGGAATGATATAAATCAAACCGGCGCCCGCTTCCTCCTTTCTGTTCTCAATTGTTTCTATGAGGTTTCTATACAGACCCGCACATAAGGCGGGTCCTCGAAATTTAACAAAAATTCCGCTATGCAAAATATTCATTTTTTCCAAATAGTCATTTGGGTACATTCTTTTGCCTTTATCAACTGAATCATTGTTATATCAACTGATTCATTGTACATTTACATGCTGTCAGACCTCCTTTTTACGCCATTATTTCACACATTTTTTAATATAAGAACTGTATAATTGTACATTTCATTGATTCTTTTATGACGTATGAGAACTGTATAATTGTTATAAGAACTGAATCATTGTGCATTTACAGGTCATTTTCCCCGATCGACAGATGCAGTACCCTCTGAGAAATCTCTTCCGTTCTTCCGGCGTTCCACCACTGAGTTCCGATGTATCCGCAGGTACGACGGGCAACAGACATCTTATTCTGATCGCGGTTTCCACAGTTCGGGCATTCCCACACCAGTTTTCCGGCATCATCCTTAACGACTTTGATTTCGCCATCATATCCGCAGCATTCGCAATAGTCGCTCTTGGTATTCAGCTCCGCATACATGATGTTTTCGTAGATGAACTGCATAATGGACAAAACTGCCGGGATATTATCCTGCATATCCGGCACTTCCACATAGCTGATTGCTCCGCCTGGAGAAAGCTTCTGGAATTCGGACTCAAATTTCAGTTTGCTGAACGCATCAATCTTCTCACGTACATTGACGTGATAGCTGTTTGTAATGTAATTGTGATCCGTCACATCCTTGATGATGCCGAAACGTTTCTGCAACGCTTTTGCAAACTTATAGGTCGTGGACTCCAGTGGCGTGCCGTACACGGAATACCCGATGTTTTCTGCTGCGCGCCATTCCGCACACTTATCATTCAGCCTCTGCATCACGGACAGCGCAAACGGCTTAGCTTCTTCATCCGTATGGCTTTTTCCGGTCATGTACATACACATCTCGTACAGTCCTGCATAACCAAGGGAAATCGTGGAATATCCGTCATACAGAAGCTTGTCAATGGATTCCCCTTTCTTCAGTCTTGCCAGTGCACCAAACTGCCAGAGAATCGGTGCCACATCGGAAGGTGTACCAAGCAATCTCTCATGACGGCAACGCAGCGCTTTGTGGCATAATTCCAGACGTTCATCCAAAATCTTCCAGAACTTGTCCATATCTTTTCCAGAACTTAAAGCAACGTCTACCAGATTGATGGTGACAACTCCCTGATTGAAGCGGCCATAGAATTTCATGCTTCCGTCTTTATTCCGGATATCTTTTTCTGCGGTAAGGAAAGAACGACAACCCATGCAGGTGTACACAGCTCCTTTCATTTCTTTCATAATCTTCGCGGAAATATAGTCCGGGACCATGCGCTTGGCTGTGCAACGTGCCGCCTGTTTGGTCAGGTACCAGTATTTGGAACCTTCTGTGATATTGTCCTTATCCAGAACATAGATCAGTTTCGGGAATGCCGGCGTAATCCAAACACCCTTTTCATTCTTTACGCCCTGATAACGCTGCCGCAGTACTTCTTCAATCAGCATGGCCAGATCATCTCTCTGGCGTCCTTCCGGCACTTCGTCCAGATACATAAACATGGTTACAAACGGAGCTTGTCCATTGCAGGTCATGAGGGTGATCAGCTGGTACTGAATCGTCTGAATGCCTCTGGCGATCTCATCCTTTAAGCGCATTGCAACTACTGCTTCCCGCTGTTCTTTATTCATTGAAATACCAATTGCCTCGATTTCCGCGTCAAGCTGTTTATGGAGCTTCTGACGCGATACTTCCACAAACGGCACCAGATGCGCAAGTGAAAAAGACTGCCCTCCATACTGGTTAGATGCCACCTGCGCAATAATCTGCGTGGTAATATTGCAGGCGGTATAAAAACTATGCGGTTTCTCAATCATGGTTCCGGAAATAACCGTACCGTTCTGAAGCATGTCTTCCAGATTTACCAGGTCACAGTTATGCTCCTTCTGTGCAAAGTAATCAGAATCATGAAAATGAATAATACCGGCCTTGTGCGCATCCACTACCTCTTTTGGCAGCAGAATACGATCGGATAAATCACGACTGACCTCGCCAGCCATGTAATCACGCTGTGTTGAGTTAATAATTGGGTTTTTATTGGAATTTTCCTGTTTGACCTCCTCATTTTCGCAATTGATCAGGCTCAGAATTTTATCATCAGTCGTATTTGCCCGACGAATCATTGCCCTTTTTTCGCGATACTTTTCATATTTCATTGCCACGACCGGCGCGTGTTTCATCAATGCAAAAACCACCATGTCCTGAATGTCTTCCACATGGACAACACTGATGCGCGCCATGACCGCTTCTTCCACATCCTGAGCAATTGCTTCGATGTAGATCGGTTTTAATCTGGCTTCCTCGTTGACTGTTTCATTTGCTTTTGTGATCGCGGTTACGATCTTCTGGCGGTCAAATGGAACTTCCATGCCGTTTCTTTTGATGATGTTCATAAAATGCTCCTTTCCTTAGCTTTACGGAAGGAAAGGAAAACCATGTGCGACTTACGGTTTCCCTCCATTCCTTGTATATATGTTCAGCTTAATTATGGTGGTGGATGATGGGTCAAATTCCGCACTGACACAAAACAGCCGGCTCGTAAAAGAGCCGGCTATTGTTGTTCTACATATCCTTATTATTTGATCAACCAAGATGTTCCAGGCGTTCTGCAAGATTGTTTAATCCAGACAGAACTTTAAAGATATCATGATATTCCGTGTTTTTATCACTCCAGTTACTTGCCTCGGATTCTTCCGGAAAAACTTCATTCAACCATTCATCAATTTTATCAGCATACATACGGAAAAACGGAATGAGTTCATCCGTGGTAAACATTGGAAGACCATCGTGTGTATCCCGGCAGATCCGATACATCGGAATTACCTGGTCTGCAAACCCACGTTTTTCTTCGTATATTGCCAGCGCAAACGCAAGACTCCACTGTGATACATCTTCTTTCCGATTGGATGTTTTCATCACAGCATCCTGAACAGCATATAACGCATCACATCGGTATAAAATTTTAACGGGGATATTCAGCGCATGGGACGCTTCCTTAATTGTCGCCTGCACGCAATGTATGCATGTATTCAGCACATCCGCCGCCAGATACGATGTCCAGCAGTGTCGCCCGTCCTCTTCAAACATAGCTTCCACAACCTGCAGAGCATCACAGAGCTTTGGCGTCATTGTGGTTACGGTAAACATATGTTTCTTCATTTCATAAGCACCCATATCGAACCCGGTATCAAGAATCTCCATTCTTCAAGGCCCCTTTCTTCTTTTATCATTGTTTTTTTTGTTTGCGCGTGCAATGTGTCGTTGTGCTTATAGTATATCAAGGTAACTCTGAATCGTCCGTTATGCAAACACTGCGGATATTTAAAAACTTGATATTTATAAAAAAGAATGTGCCTTGGCACATTCTCGCGCCGAGGCGCGGTTGCTTCAGCAACCATCTACCTTTGCGCCGAGTGCGCATCCCTGCGGAGCGCTTTTTTGTTTCATAGGACGCAATTTCCTATAAAATAAAAAAGAACGCCTGGTATGTACCAGACGATCTTCTGTTTGATTATTCCCGAAGCCCCGTGGAATCACGGAAGGTTTCGCTTGGCATATCTGATGTGGTAAAACCATAACGTTTCTGCCGTTCCTGCTCCCGGTATTCTTCCATCTCCTTTTCTCTGGCCTGTTTGAACGATTCTTCTTCCTGCTGCACCTTTTCTCTGGCATCCTCTGCCATCTGTTCTGCCGCCAACTCACGTTTGACTGTTTCCAGGACATCTGCTGAAACAAAAGAATCATCACGAAGAAATGCAACAGATTCCGGTTCAAAAACAATGCGCAGTTGATCACAGTATTCCATGGAAACCATTGCATCTGACGGTTGAATATGATAAAAAATTGGATCGTGTGCCACCATGCCATATTGTCCACCTAAAAGCATTGGAACAACCGTAATGGACATGACAGGAATTTCATCCGCATCCGGTGAAAGCGCAGCCTGTTCTTTCCCGTAATCCTCCATTAGATGCCACATCCGGTTCATTTCCGGATTCCTGCCGTTTGCAAACTGCAGGACAACAGTTGTATAGCCGCCGCTCTGCTCCAAATGTACTTCCGGTTCCATGGTAATCATGGCAGAATATCCATGTGTGGCCGCATTCTTTTCCAAGTTGAAAAAGCTTTTTCGGAATTCTACAATCGTCATTATTCTGCCGCCCTCATCCCGTTCCATAAATGCTTTTAAGATATCCTGTGCCCCTGGGATTCCGCCAATCCGATCAAGATTTTCCTGCGCCCGTTTTTTTAGCTGCTCAATTGGATCTGTTTCATTGACCCCTATAGTTTTAATGTAGGAATCATAATCAACAGCCGATATGTTGTCCTGTGTTCTATTCTCTTCTGACATGCCAACCCTCCTTGTCATTTCTTTAATTATGGAGCATTTACTTGATATTTTGGCAAAATGCCTCTGTCACAAGTATTTTTTTGTCTTACAACCCCTTATCGTTCCATATCTTCTGATTTTACAATTGGATCCAGAATATAGTCATCTGACCAGCTGATATCTTTACCAATGCCTTCGTCCCACAATCTTCCATCATCGGTCAGTTCCGATACCGGCGGTGTCGTAAAATCATATACAGTTGGATCATATTTTTCTTCAGCCTCCAAAATATCGCACAATTTTAAGGTTGCGAGTCCTGCGATATTTTCCATAGACGCGGCACCGTTTTCAGCCCGATACACTTCTTCTCCATCGATCTGCACATTTTTGATGAGATGTTCCTCCGGATCAATTTCTGCCGTTATCCGGTGCCCGTAACATGAACTTTCCTGTAAATAGCTTTCCCCGTTCGCAAGTAACGGAAATAACTGTTGCATCTTTTCATCGATTTCCTGGATGCTGTGAGAATGTTCCCACTTCCGCTCCTGTTCTCTTATATGTTCCAGGGTTGGTATGTGATCCGGTTCCATCTCGACCATCTTGATTTTCCCATCCTGACCAAAATGCCGTCGCAGATACTCTTCCATTTGTTCCCGGCTTTCTTTAGATGTTGCAATTCCGGCGATAAATGGTTCTGCATATTCTGGTTCCACCGTATAACACCAGATTTTCTGCTTATCCTGTTCTTTTGCGTCTGACGGCTGTGGCTCCCAATTTTCTCCGTGTATGGTATCTGTACGGCACTGCAGGATTGTAGACTGTATCGGCATTATCTGCTTTTGAAGGAGTGTTTTCTGTATTTCATCCGCCCTATCTTTACTCGTCGCCACTGCAACAAGAAATGGGGTGTCATGACCTGAGTTGAACTGGATGCACCAGACTTTTCCAGTGCGTTTTTCTCCCATAAAATTTCGGCGGTTCGCTCCGGGTTATCCCGGAAGAAACCGCCCTCCCTCCCTTCTTTGCCTGAATTATGTTCCAAGATCCGGATCTTCTTCCACCGGTCCCTGGTAACATGGCTGATCCGGTTCAAAACTGTGACTGATGATCTCTGCCGCTTCCTGTTCAATCATTTCACGTTCATACGGTGTAATACGTCCATCATCATCCAGTTCCGAAACCGCCGGGACATCATCCGGAATGTTCACCCAATTATCCACAGTTTCCTGATCCCTGTTTTCCTGTATCGGTTCTGTTTCTGCACGCTGTGGTTCTGCGGCCGGCATCTCCGGCGCCGTTTGCTTCACCGCGGCATCAATCTGCGGTTCCGGTATTGGATGCTCTGCAGCTTGCTCCTGAACGGTTTTCTGATTCTCAAGTTGCTGATTCATAACCTGGTTTAAATTTTCTCTTACAGAATAACGGATATCATGTTCAAGCTGCTTTTCCACAGCCTTATCGGCAGCTTCCATAAAAGGTTGCAGACGATTTTCGCTGACCTGAAAACTGCTGTGGATGTTGTCGATCATTTTCTGAGCCTGTCTGGAAATTCGTTCGGACATTTCCGCGATGTTATCCTTCGTGACACTCAGCGGATGCTGATCTGACGGATATCGCTTAACATTTACGACATCCCCGATTCGTTCATAAATCAGTGGAATGGAAAAATCGCGGTTTTTATGTATACCGCCTTTTTCAAACATAGTATTTAGTATTTTTTCAACCTGTTTCGGCGGAATGGACACTCCGGTTGGAATCCTGTTAAAGTTTTCGCCGATCAACGGCTCTTTGACGATAGAACCGTCCTCTTTCTGCACATCCCTGGTTACCTGATTATATTCCGGATCCTTGATCTGGTCATACACAATACCTGTATAATAGGTAACTGCCTTCCGGATTTCCCCAGCCAGCGCCTGGACGGATTTGTCCGCTTTTGTTTCATCCGGAAGTTTCCACTGGCCTCGTTCATCAATCAGCACATTTAAAATTTTTCCGGTTGACATGGTCAACTGAGCCTGAATCCAGTTTTTTTCTTCCGCATCTTTAAAATTGCCGATTGCAATTTTACCATGTTCCAGACCGGTCTGTGTCTCAAGAAATTCTGTCAGACCATGCTTGTATACTTCCGATACATGCTCTACCTGCATGGCAAACTGCGTTTTTTCGATGCTTTCATCTTTGCGAAGATCTGGTTCAGCATTTTTTTTAGGGGCTTCCACCGTCTCTGCTTTTTCGGCATCTTTCTCTGCATCTTTGCTCTGGTCCTTGTCTTCTTTCGAGAGCTGGGTAATTTTTTCCTTTAACACCTCAGTTTTAATTTCCTTCTTTGCCTCGTCTTTCTGTTTCTGTTTCTCCACTTCCATATTTCCAGCACTAATACGCTTGCTGGTTTCCTGGCGGCCGAGAAAAACAGACAGAACGACTACTTTGGCGAGATTGGCCAGTTCTCCCAGCTTTTCCAAAAACCATCTCAAACCGCGGGCACCGATATTCGGGTTTGTGATCTTGTTTAAAGCTTTTTCAGCCTCTGACGCAGACTGGATGTTGCGGTATTCCATTTCCGCTTCTTTCCGATATGTGGCGCGATCAGCATCCGTTACATACTGTTTCGGCTGACGCGGTCCACTGCGGGTATCCTTTTCGGGCATGATAGATTCCTCCTTTAACTTTATTTTAAATAAATTATGGAATGAGAACTGGCAGGAAAAGAAAAAGACCCTCCGGTAACGAAGGGTCCTTTATGAACAACATTTATAAACAAGCGTGCTAACACCCGTGACTTTAGTCATGGGTGATTGACATTGCTTAACTTGTGATTAAAATTCTTCCATACCAGGCTTCTCCGAAGAGATGGAACACGTGATTTTTGTATTCCAAATGATGCCACCAGTGAAGTCGTCTCTCATGACTAAAGTCACGAGCTTCCGGTATCCGGTTGGATTCCGTTCCTGAAAACCCTGCCATGAAAGTGTCCCGGTAGCCGGATTTCCTGTCCGGTTGGAGCCTTAGGACTCCCGGGCTGCCCTTCCTCCATACAGGCTGAACTTAGTTGTCTTCCGGCGTTACGCCGCAAGCACCGCATTCAGCTTAATGATTCATAATGTATTCCGCTTTTGTTTTTAGAGGGATATGATGCCGTCTTCGGCAATGCCGAGATTGCGAAAGTACTCTGTGATTTCTGCGCAACGATCCAGAATGCCTGCATATTTTTCATGATCAGCATCGTCCGCCAGCATATTCACGGTGCTTGCGGCGTCATACAACATTTGGAACGCACATTCCAATTTCGTATCATGACACCGCTGAATTTGCTGTTCCGCGTTCTTCGTCTGTTTCTGCGGAATGCCTTCGTCCACGCCAATCATCTTCTCAATGATTTTTTTTGCCTGGTTCCAGGTCATGCGCGGTATACGGCTCATTAAGTTTTCCAGGCAGCCGGAATCCAGTTCAAACTGGCATTCTGCAAGAATAGCATCCGCTTCATCCGGCCCATACTGTTTCGTCAGTTCTTCCATGGAATCATAGCCATAGCAGTCCAGCACAAATTTTGTATCCACTTCAGCGACATACACAAAATCATGCGCTACGGCATAAATTTTCGGATCACGTTCCGAAACTTTTGTGACATCCTCCACTGCCTGAATCTGATACAATTCGAAGACTTTGCTCTGACCCGTTTCCAGCTCTTTTGCTTCCCTGCGGTACTGCACGGAATCATCGTCCGTTTTAATCCATTCTTTATTCATTTTTGAAGATCTCCTTTCTCCCGTCCGGCGCTGTAATTTCCACGGTAGTTTTCTGTATGAACCAGCATTTTTCTGCAGCCCACACCATCTGAATGGTGGTGTTTTCATTGCCGGTTACCGTATAGCACCGCCCGTTCGCAAGATTTTTTATGATAAATGTTCTGTTCTTCATTTATGTAGAGCGGTTGATCCCATGATATTCCCACAGGAACGCCGCCGCCTCCTTCCTATTTGTCATACTGACTTTTCAGCCATTTGATCTTGCAAGCAACACATGGTGCATAATTGCCGTCACCCCGATAACCACACTTCTCAGAATCCGGGCATTCGATATACCCCTCAACAGACTCTGCGATTTCGTCATCGCTGATGCATCTTAAGGCATCCGCCAGCATTTCCGCATTGGTCTGTTTGGGTTCTGCGTTCTTTCCGAGGACTCCCCACTTTTCCAGAGTATCCTTTAACGCATCGGAAAGATAGGTATAATCATCACCCTGAATATGGACAGTGTTTGGAGTATCATCTGATGAATCCTGATTTTTCTTAGAAATATAGTCTTCCATGATATCGATGATCCGCCCAATGAATTCTTCCGGACATTTGTTGACCTTATCGTATTTTCCCATTTTTTCTCCTTTGCTGTTTTAATATCCGCGTTCCATTAATGATTCTTCCGAGTCATCCGTGGCTGCAATTTCTACATAGTTGATGCTGTCCTCCGTCGTTCCAAACTCCTTACAAAGAGATGAAAACAGTTCTTCCAGCTCTTTCCTGCCATCCTCGGTATTCAGAGACTGAGAAACATTTAACTGGGTTTCCTGTTTTTTTCCGTCCTGATCGGTGTATCCGATGTTGACGGCGGAATACTGCCGGATGTCCTGTCCCACGATAGCTTTGTCCAATAACGGTCTAATTCTCATATTTTGCCTCCTTAATTTTCCAGCAGAACAGGTTCTGCTTTGTAATTTTCGCTGATTGCCGGTCCATACAGAGATTCACGAATTTTCCTTTTTTCCCGGTGTCGGATGTTACTGATTGCCTTTTCCGGAGAAGATGCATAAGTATAACGCGTCTCAAGCGGAATTCTGGTCACATCCCCGCCGCAGTAATGCAGTACTCTCTCACCCGTGACGCGGTATTTCTTCTTTTCCATGTTGTTCCTCCTTTTTCTCATGTGTCTTTTGCAGTTTCAGAAAAATTATGGAAGCGGATGTGTCTGCGGATAAGGGAAGAATTCTCTATGTATTTTGCGGATAAGTGATTTCGTAAAACTGTGCGATTTTTGATATCCGCAGAGATGATGTTGCAGGATTTTTGTTCCATAATTATAATGAAAGAAATGATTGATTTTGAAAAAATGGAGGTCTTTTATGATAAAGAGAAATTTCATGATGGCAGCGTTGATTTTATGTATGGTGGCGAATGCGTCCGTACCAATTTATGCGTCCGAAGGTCCAGGCGTTATGATTCAGGAAAACATGGAAAGTTATATCCAGAGAAGGAACCCGGAACAGTTATCCGCAGAACAGATCATGACAGAGCTGTATGCAAATGTAAATAATCCAATGATTCAGGATGGCGCAAAGACAGAAGCTATGCTCCTGACTGGCGAAAAACCGATTACTACCGATCAGTACGGGATCCGGGTTGGAAAATACGATATTCCTACCTGGCCGAGCGCGGCTTCTCCTTTTGGCGATACCGCTCTCACGCTTTCACTGGTTTATCCGCACAAAGACGGTTCCCAGGAATATGCTCTCTATGCTCCGGTCAGCGTAATTCCGGATACACAGAAAATGCAGGAAAACCGGTCAGCTTTAAATCTGCTTTACAATACAGCATGGGGTTTAAAAGAAGCCACTTCGTCCATGAATGATCACGATAAGGCTATTGCGATTGCAGATTGGCTGCGTGCGAACATCAAATCAAAGGAAAACTCTCCGAAATCTCCTGTCAGTTGCCTGGCACTTGGCTATTCGGACTGCAGCGGATACAGCGGATTATTTGAAATTTTTGGTTCCTTCTGCGGGCTTGATACCAAGCAGGTGGCGGGACGCTTCCGTAATGACGATCATAGTTGGAATATGGTCAATATCAACGGAACCTGGCTGTATCTGGATGTGGGCTGGAATGAAAATCTGATTGACCATGATACGTTATTGGCGCACGGATATCAGATCTCCATGATTTCCGGTGATAAAGCAGATATGCTTACGGCTGAGACCGTTAAACGGATTGATACAACAAATGCAAATTAGCGCACACAAAAAAAAGCTCCCGCAAGGGAGCCTTTTTTTGAAAGCACGCAATCATTCTCAGGTCAGCCTGTCGCATCTAATGTCGATACGGGATCTTTGCCTGATTGCATTTCCGGTTCTGGCATACCGCACAAAGTGCGAGAACTCGGAAATAGAAAACTATTTAGTTTTAATGCCCACGATCAAGCACTAGGGCAAGGTGTTATTCGCGGAATACAGGATGTAGTTTCAGTAATCCTGGATCATCTGCGAACTGTTTTGCGGGTGTAGCTTTGAACGGTATCTCGGCTGTGCCCAGGGAAGCATCTGCAGGTTCATATTTTGAGACTGCAGATGCCTCCTTTTTGGAAACTTCCCATGTTGCTACGATGCAATCGTGTTTTGCCCTTTTAATGACACGATTGCTTTTTTTATCTTTCCGTCCTTTTTTGGCATTCATGGCCAACATGGTCACGAGGCTTGCCGCGCTGGCAACAAACACAATAAGCATCAGATCTGCATTGGTGCTGTCGCCAGTCTTCGGCAAGCTTGACGTCGTCACAACTGGTACCGGTGCTGGGTCTTCCTGCCCTGTTGTGTTATATCCAACATAAACAGGAATTGGCTCGATCTCGTCATCCGTATGCATGACTGGCTGTTCCACAACCACTACTGTTTTTGTAGTACGGTCGTGGTCATCGTCGTCATGATCGCGATGACGCTGCGGCTGCGGGGTTACCGGTTTTTCCGGCTGTGTCGGCTGCTCCGGTTCGGTCGGATTGATCGGCTGTTCCGGCTTCTCTTCCGGTTTTTCCGGTTCAGTTGGCTGCTCCGGTTTTTCCTCTGGTTTTTCCGGTTCAGTTGGCTGCTCCGGTTCTTTCTCAGACGGACCAAAGTCAATGATATCATTGTCTTCAGCCACTTTATCGGTACTATCAAAAGTATCATTGGAACCGGCCTCTGCACCGGTATCAACTGCGTCTGTTACTTCCTTGCCAACAGTTCCGTTTTTATCGGAATCGTCTTTGGAATCGGAAGAATCAGATGCCTCTGCATCTTCTGCTTTGCTGACGGATGTGCCAGCATCTGCGGAATTTACAGTCTCGCTGTCTTCTGCTTTTGCATCCGTATTGTCATTTGCGTCTGCGGTATCTTCGCTTACGCTTTCAACTGAAGTGGATGCAGTGTCAACAGTTACATCCGCCATAGCTGAAAAAGCCAGCATTGCGGACATTGTGATTGTTGTTAGTGCCAGAGCGATTCTTTTTTTCATAGTGTATTCTCCTTTTGTGCATAACGCAGACTAGAGCCTGCGCCGTCATTGTGTGTAAGAAAACCAAATAGCATAGAGTTGCGCGCTTTCAATTTCATCTGATGCCTTATAGTCTTCTTGCGAGAATTATGGATTTGGATATGTTTCTATACGGACCCACGCATGAGGCAGGTCAGTCAATTACTCACGACTGAAGTCACGAGCTTGATGATACTTGTCATCCAGTCTCTGATCCAGACCACGCGAGTTTACCACTCCCTATCTGGTCCTAACGTCATCCCTTACGGGATGCTCCCAGAAATGCCGGGGTCCTACCCACGGTTTCGCCGGTACAGGTTCTATGGGCGGCTTCAGGGTACATTGACTTAGCACCCCAACTGTCTTATTTTTGTTTGCGTATCCGGGTATTTAATATCCGGAGACTTTTTTGGAAAAATGTGGATTATCCACTCCGCTGATGTACCAGATGCCAAGCTGGTGCAGGTTCTTTGCTGCCACTTCATCATCGTTGTAAACGCGCCCGCAGTGCTTACACGTATAGCGGTGCTGGCTGTGGTTCCTTGCTGTCTTATCGATTGTCCCGCATCCGGGGCATTTCTGGCTGGTATACCGTGGATCGACCTTCAGGATGGCTCCCCTGCGCATGGCAGCCTTGTAGGCTGTTTTCATCTCCAGGCTGTAGAACGTCCAGGAACGTAACTCATACCGTCCGGACGTGTTCCTGTCCTCCAGGTTCTGGAATGAGACTCCGGACAGATCTTCAAATACGTGCAGGACACCTGCCCTGCATCCGGAAACGAGTGTCTTGCTGATGCGGTGATTCACATCAGACATCATCCTGTTCTCTCGTCCGGAAATACGTTTTAAGACCCGTCTGGCTCCCTTTGTTCCTTTTGCCTGTAAGGAGGCACGCGTCCGTGCATAACGTTCCTTTATCCTGCGTACATCCTGTCCGTCCTGGAATACGGTTTCCCCATTGTCGCCACAGGAGGTTACCAGATTGACCAAGCCGCGGTCATGGCCGTAGATCTCCGTAATACGGCTTCTCCCAGTATCCGGGAATGCCTTGGTAACAGAGATATGCAGGTACCAGTTCCGGTCTGCGTCATGGAAGACCAGTTTTGCCCCGCCATGTTTCCATGCCGGGTCAAACAGCCGGCTGTCAGGACGGCATTGGTACGTACATTTGATCCGCTTTCCAAGGGTATTGACAGAAACCATCTCCATGCCTGCGGTAAAGCCCCAGTCACGTCCACGAACCAGATCTGCCTGTGGACGCCGGAATACGACGGGTTTCTGGAGCCAGTCAAGGCTCTTACGGAAAGTGTCATGCCTGCCATCCACGGTATATGTTACGGTTTCCTGTTTCATCAGCTCACCGACGGTCTTATACCTGGCAAGGACCGTTTTAAAAACGGAGATTGCCATTTGGGATTTTAATCCGTAGGAAGCACGGACATCTGTGTACAGTACCTTATGCAGATCGATGACGGACCCGGTGCAGTTATGTTCAAAGTAATAGCAGGAAACGTACGTACATGCCTCTGCGTATCGTTTTGTTACGGCAGAAAAAGCCCGTTCCGCTTCCTTACGCTGCCCATCCGATGGAAAAGTCAGTTTGATCTGTTCCGTTAATGTTACATCCATGCCGTCGCCTCCTTTCTAAAAATTGTTACGCGATCAGTATGACATATCTGCCTGTATGCGTTCAGCACCGACACATTTTGTTGTGGCGCATTTCCTCTCACGACTAAAGTCACGAGTATCCCTGCACCGAATTATGAAAAAATCTCCGCGGAATTGGTTAGAAAACAAAAAAAATAGGACATGATTGTTTATTTCTGCGGGAACAAAAGCTGTGCGCATACAAGCGCTTTGGCATTTGCCCGGCCTTTTACCTTATCATTTGTTCCGCTGTAATATGCAGTGGTTTCAATCGTAGAACAGCTTCCGTCCGCATGCGTGATGAATGCTTCTCCCTGGATATAGCCGTCATTGGACTCATCCAGCCAAATCTTGTATTCTTCGCCGTGCAGACTGAATACATAACCTGGATAGGAGCTATTGGATGACTCAATGGATTCCTTAAATTCATTTACGGTATCATAATAACAGGTTCCGTCTCCAAATGCCGATGCGGGCGAATATGTGACAAAGGTCTGCATGGTTAAATGATCCAGATAAGCACTGTCATCGTATTTTAATTCCCACGACTTTCTTACCTGCTGGTCGGAACCGTTGCTGCGTCCCGGCACCGAATAGTCTACGGCATAGCGCGGAATATAAACAGTCAAATCCCCTACTGTTTTGGTTTCCATATACGTCATAGCAGTATCCATATCATTGTCTGATATGCCGATGGCTTCCAAACCTGTCACGCTACTACTTTTCTGTACGTCCGTCTTCTCAGGTGCCTCCGCAGACTCTTCATTCTGCTGGTCATGGATCTGACCACCAAGCAGTTTTTGAATATCTACTTCCGCTCCGGATCCGGTAGTACCGTGCGCGTCCGCGTCCCCACTCAGTTCCAGTCCCATTTCAAACCAGTCCGTGTCCATGTTGAAATCGTCCTCTCCGCGGTCCAGATACATGACAGCATAAGCATCTTCGCCATCATACATTGTGGCAAATACGGTTTTCCATGTATTGCCATCAGAAAGTTCGCAGTCCACCGTCGCAACATCCCATTCATTACCATCATTGCCCATCACGGATGTATATGCCGGTTCTCCCGCCTTGGAAACCTGCGCATTCTTTTTAATGCATGCCTGGAAGAGGACCGTTTTGGCCCCGGCTGCATCGCGGATACCAAGTTGTTTCGCGTTAAAATGATAGAGATTCAGACTCGACTCATTGCCAAGCGACATGTTGGTGTAGTCACAGAATACGGTCAGGGTAAAATAATCCTGGTCCATATGTGTCGTTTCCACAAAAGTGTCCGGGATCTCACCCGGAAGGGTTAGCCGGATGCCGGAACCGGAAAACGTGGTCTTTTTTGCCTTGTCCCATGCCTCTGCATCAGCAACGACCTGCGCTTTTCTTTCTTTCTTTGTGTGTTCCTCCTTCGATTCTTCGGAGGTTTCCAGCATGGCTTCTGTTTCTTTTTCGGTGCTTTCGGCTTTACCGATATTCACAATATCTTTACCTCCAACGCTTACCTTCAGAAAACCGCCACAGCCAGAAATACTTCCTGTCACCATGGCAACCGCCAAGGCAAACGCCACCTTTTTCTTAAACATAATTTTTCTCCTTTTTTGAAAAACCCCGCCCAAAAGGACGGGGCCAATCACCAGTTACAATATTACAGAGCCATGCGTTTTCTCTTATAGAAAAGAATCATGCACAGTATGGATGCTGCGGTAAATACAGCTGCCGCAGCGGTGCCGCCGGTCTTTGGCAATGGTGTATCTGTTGGAACAGGCGCAGGAGCCGGTTTCGGAGCATCATACATGACTACCGTTTTACTGCCATCTTTCAGCACTTTATTTACGATAGTAAACGGAATGCTTTCCGCTACTTCGTATCCATCCGGTGCCGTGATTTCCGTAAGTATATACTCTCCATCCGTCAGATTTTTGATCTTATGCGGCTCAGTGGTTGATACCCAGGATTCCACAACAGTACCATTTTTTGTAATAGTAAGCTGTGCACCCGGAAGTTCTGTTTTTGAAGTGATGTCCTGCTTGGAAATATCAATATACCAGTCAGTCGTTACGGATCGTGGACTGTGTCCGCCGCCTCCTCCACTGCTGTGGCTGTGTCCGCCGGAAGGTTTTGACGGAGTATCTGGTGTTGTTGGTGTGTCAGGTGTAGAAGGTTTCTCTGGTTCGGAAGGGGTTGCTGGTTTCTCCGGCTTATCCGGTTTTTCCGGTTCGGAAGGGGTTGCTTCGCTTTCCCTATCTTCCATGACCACGGTGCCGCCCACAGCTTCACCGTTTTTTACCTCAAACTCAATGGATTCTGCTACCTCATATCCTTTCGGCGCTCGTTTTTCTGTCAGGGTATACATGCCATCAGCAATTCCGGTAATCACATGAACGGTATCACCAGATACCCATTCATCAACCACATCGCCCTTTGCGTCTTTCAGGACTAAGGTTGCACCCGGGAGTTCTTCTCCGGTTGTTGCGCTGACCTTGGAAATCTTCACACTGCCTCCGGTCGGCTGATCATACATCACTACTTTGTCGCTGCCGTCGGCAAGTTTGCCATCCTTAATCGCAAAAGTAATTTTCTCAGCTACCTCATATCCATCCGGAGCGGTCACTTCTGTCAGAGTGTATTCTCCATCTGGCAGGGTAAACTCGCGCGGGGTATCGGAAGACTGCCAGGTTTCCACTACTTCACCATCCTTTGTAATGGTCAGCGTTGCTCCCGGAAGCTCTTTCCCGGTGGTAACATCCTGTTTGGAAATTTTAATCCCTTTGCTGAGCGGCTGATCATACATGGTAATTTTGCCGCCTTCCACGGTACCGTTCTTGACGGTAAAGATGATCTTTTCCGCAACCTCGTATCCATCCGGTGCTGTAATCTCCGTCAGTTCATAGGTTCCATCTTCTGGATTGTTGATCTTATGCGGAGTATTGGTTGAAACCCACTCATCCACAGTTTTCCCGTCTTTTGTAAGTTTCAGGGATGCTCCCGGGAGTTCCTTGTTTGTGGCCGCATCCTGTTTGGAAATCAGGAGATCTTCAACCACAACATCAACCTGCAGCGCTGCGTCTTTCTCACGTACTGCGGACGCAAGTACATCCTGCACATTATTATTTGTCTTCTTGTAGTATTTTAATGACGGTTCATTATAACTGAATGTGATCTGCTCTGGTTTCTCATCGGCAACCAGAACGACTTCCTCGCCGGTACGGAATGTATTGCCACCGTCCTTGCAGGAAATCTTGTCAGATGTCACATTGATGGTATAAACATACTGGTCAGCGACCTCGCCGGACGCATTTACAGTATGCACAGTAAATGGATCACTTTCATAGCCATTGCCGTTTCTGTGGAATGTGACGGTATTTCCATCAACAGAAAAATCCGGTTCAAAGTTGTAGTCCTTGTAATGTTCCACAGCCTTTAACAGCTGGCTGCGGTACTGTGCAACCTTATCCGCATCAAACGGTCCATATCCGGTTCCGCGGATGGTTTCCGGTTCTGTTTTGTCAATGATATGGTACACAAGTGCGGATACCGTATTCAGCGCCGCGTCACCATGTTCCATTACTTCCTGACTGGAAACGGCATCCTCATAGCTGACACCGAATGTTTTTTCGAACAGTCCAGTACCGTCCACCGGAACACCGGCATACATCAGTGCGCGGATCTGATCATACTTTGTGGCATCAACATCTTTGGAATAATCTGTGACGCCCCCGACACTGTCCGGCACTGCCTTATCATGGTTGTAGCAGAATCCTACTTCTCCGTTTACCACGAAAACGGCATCATTCTGTGAATAGAAGCTGAACACCTTATTCTTAGTGACGCTTTCCGGAAGGCTTCCGGCGATCTTTAAGTATTCCGGTACAGAGTTAAACGCATATGGAGATACATCGGAAAACTGTTCAAAGTATGTTTCATCAAAATCTGTGCCTGCGGCAACTTTGACCAGCTCCTTATCATCCTTGGTCCACAACGCCTTTCCGTCTGTTTCATATACGGTGCTGTTATCCGCATTGAATGCATGCACTGTTGTGCCATACAGGATTTCCGTACCGGCTCCGCTTGAAGATTTCGGATCCCGCACAGTCAACGTTCCAACTTCCGTACCCGCCAGAGCCAGTTTTCTTAACTCTGTGGTGTTTCCCAGATCCAGGCTGTCCAGATTCATGTGATCCATGTTCCAGATACTCTTGACACTATTTGGAACGGTATAATCATCCACAGCTTCCGGACAAAGTTTAATCAGGGTGGAGCCGCCGCCGGCAAGTAATGCCACACCATCCCCGTTCGTTGTAAACGGGGAGCCTTCAGCCAGTTCAATCTTCTTTAATCCCGGTGTATCATACAGAGCATACAGGGTCATTCCGGTAACATTTTTCCCGAGTGTCAGCGTCTCCACGTCTTTCCCGTTTAGAAACGAGTGGTTCACATTTTTGTCGCCAAGCGACTTTACTGGCGTTCCATTCAGTTCATCCGGAATGGTTACCGTACCGTCATGGACAGCGGCATCCGTGATGCCGGTGATGATAACGCCTGTCTGGTCGCTTGTGGGTGAAGTAATGAACTCATTCCCCTCCGCGTAGACGGCATGGCCGGAGTACACAGCGGACAGGCATACGGCACCAGCCAGCAGGCCGGAAACCGCTTTTTTTACTTTTTTGCGCATAACATATCTCCTTTCCTTGTTTCAGAAACGTATTCGCTACATTTCTTTTGTACGGGTAAATTATGGATGGAGATATATACTTTTTCGCAAATGCTAATATATTGGCAATTAGAAAGCCCGTCTGCAATCAGACGGGCTCATTTCCTTACTTACTTTCTTTGTTGTCAGTGTTATCTTCTGTCTTTTCCTTATCATCCTCATCATCGAAATCTGATGGAATGTACGGCAGAAATGTGCTGCGCTCCACGTGGATCTGATTATCGCCATTCTGATCTACAGGTTCAATCACACGATGCAGCGCAACCGGTACCTGTTCTAACATAGTTTCGCCTGCGGACGCCACATTGCTGTCTGTTTCGCTCTCTGCCGCATCATCTTCCACGTCGAGATAAAATCCGCCCTCCCCGTCGTCCTTCATGGATGACGGAAGTCCTGTTTTTGCTAATGCTGAAGCGGCATTTGTCAGTTCTCCCTCATTCAATACGATTGGATTGTAATCCGTAACAACTTTGTATCCATTCATCACTTTAATGATGTCACGAATCAAATCATCCTTCAGATCCATTCCCATACTTCCCGGGGTCAGGGCGTCACAGGCATACTGGATATTTTCCTTAATTTCTTTATTTGTATCCATAGCAACACGGTATTTGGTGCCTTTGCCGTCGTCATATACCGGAGTGATCCAAAGGAATGGGATCCCGGCGCGGTTAAATGCTCGACGAACATCTTTTAAAATTGTGTCATTAAGCTGTTTGAATTCATCTCTTTTATCATACATAATGATTCTCCTATCTGTCACTCACTTTGTTAACCCATGATTGATTCAAATGCCTCAAAATCATCGAAATCCACATCCTCGTCCTCGCCATCTGCATTTGCATTGACGATATCCTTATCTGTCTCCTGCACATGTCCCGATATGAATTGTGCAGTTGGCTCTAAGGCTTTTTGTGACAGAACTGGCAGAGGCTGTCCTGCCGTCTGCTCTTCCGCTTCCCCTGCTGTCTGTTCATTTATCGATTGTGTTTTTTCAAAAATTTCGTCCAGATCTCGCGGCTTCTTTCCCTTCTGTTTCCGATCGATGGAGCCATCTGCCACGGCATCCAGCCATTCCTGTGTGGTATGTTCCTGCTTTTCTCTTTTTTTTCGAGACGATTTTGGAAATGGAACCGGTTTTTCAGCCATCTCGATCGGTCTGGTAATGCAGCCGTCTTCCCGGTAAAATGCCATACACGGGTCATCCAGATAATGTCGGAAAATGGATTTGAAGCAGCTGTTTCTATATCCCTTCTGTAATCCAGCAATCCAATGTTCGATGCCGGGTGCGTCATAATCAGAAATTGATAAAAGCAGGTTGACAACAAGCGGCATAGTTTTCAAATCCGGGATTGATTCGCGCTCTACCGTAAAACGGAAATGCTCCCCACAATAATATGCAATGATTGCCTGTTTCATCACCTGAGCAAGCGGGATATTTCCAGCCTGATATAGTGACATCAAGTCAAAATCATGTGTTCTGTAAATTCGGATTGTGATCTTCATGGCTGACAGAACGCCACAACGGGGTAACAATCATTATATTTCCCCCATTGTGATGTTCCTTATCCCCCTTTCTGTCCTTATTTTTGTATGGATTTGCGGCGAAGCCACTCAATCAGATACATGTAATATCCACGCACATTACAGAAAATGATATCCAGATCCGGACAGTTTTCATTGCCCATAACCACTGTCAGACGTTCAATTGCCTGGAAATATTCCCTGATGTACGGTTCCCACACGGCACTTGTACCACCAGTCAGAATCAGGTAATCGTATTCATCCAGGGCATTATACATGTTGATTACTTTTTCCACAGCCTGTTCGCAGATTTCTTTCGTAGCCGCTTCCAGGAGGTCTGCGAATCCTTCCGTTTTCGTGGAAATCTTCACTCCTTTTCGTTCCGTAATGGTAAACGCTCCTCTTTCAAGTGCATTCTGCATGGCGGCGGAGCGGATTGCGACACCGGAACGTTCCTGGATCCGTTTGCCGGTTTCTTCCAGAATCGCCCGCATTCCGAACTGCGCAAATGTTTCCTTGGAATTTGCCTTACGGTTTACGATGTCATAAAGATCCAGCGTACCGAATCCGGCATCAAAGATTAAAATGTTGGATGTATAATATTTTTTTGCGTTCATCAGTGCTTTGGCATTGTCGTCCGTGGAAATACTCCGAAGCGTCCCCATTGGCTGACTCATGATATGGATGTTCTTTTCATATACAGTGAAATCAAAGCTTACATAATTTCTGTTGTTCCACAGTTTCATGGAAAATTTATGATGTCCTGCCAGCGCACTAACGATTCTTGGTGAATCCTCAGTCAGATAAGCCGGCGGCAGTCCTGTCTGGAGCATGATACTGCGACCGTTATATTCACCTGCCTGATTCTTTAACATGCACATAGCCATGCCAACCCTTGCCGCAATCTGGAAGATTGGGGAATCATAGCGGTCGCGGGCAAATAATTCCAACTGGGAATCATTGGTGTCTTTGCTGTTCACCATCTGCTGAGCACTACGTCCAACCCTCCATACCTCTCCGGTTTCCCCGTCACGGTACAGAATTTCATACGGTTCCTGTTCCCCGAACAGCTGCGGGTTCTTCCCGAGGTTTTTTGCATAAAACGGGAATGCGCAGATCATAATCGGAGAAAAACATTTAACGGAAGAATAACCGATATCCATGGCGATTGGCCATGCGTTTTCAACAGAAACATTTTTTACTTCGTGCGCAATGCTTTTGGTCCGGTAGTCCATTGTATTTGTCATGGTGTCTTCTGCGGATGTCATCGTGCATCCGCTCTCCTTTCTGGCTTTTTCTGGTTCCATTATATCTGCTTACGCAAAATATTGAGACTTTCTGTATTTTGCGGATATGCAATATTCGCTGATTTGCCATCAGCATGGTGAATTACTATTTGCGATACAATTATGGAATTGTTTCACTCTCCTATCGTTTCTGCGGATAAGAAAACAAACGAGTTTTGAAATGGTAGCTTCCAAAAAAGTACCCCGCCGGAATATCACTGGCGGGGTTGTACTGAAATGAATCTTGCGGTATTTTCGGCTACTTACTCCTGTACGGTGCCAGCAGGGGCAAGATCCAAAACTACCAGATCCTGATAGTTCGGTGCCTTTTTTCCGGATTTTGTGTCAATCGTCTGAACCATTGCCAGAAGGCTAATCTGACTGCCGATTGACAGGCCATCAGCTACTCCTGCGGGTGCGCGGAAAAAAGTTGCATTTACCATGTTCTTTCTTTCCCCAGACAGATCCAGGCGCAGTGAAAGAATGGACTCCGTGCGTTTGGCGATGCCAATCAGTGGAGCTGAAATGTATACTTCATTCTGACATTCCGGATAATTTCTGCCCTCAACACCGAAAGCATTTGCCATTTTACTGTTATCATGCAGCATTTCCCGAATGTATACTTCCATCATTTCCTTTACTTCTCCAGTACGTTCATCCATGCGCAGGTAGGACTGTACATATCCCTTTACAACAACATGGTTTCCAACTTTAAAGTTTTTCATGATGTCTTCCGTAATTGTATGCTTGTTAAATGATAATGCCGGAAAATTGGTTCTTACTCCATTTTCCAACTGACCACCTTTTCTTGTGGTTGTGATGACCGGGCAGGCTAAAACGATAGTGCCACCGCCCTCTGTTCCACGCATGCTTGCGATTCTTCCACGGAAAATTGCTTCGTTTACAATATTACCCATAATGTGTGCTGCCGTATGTATCGCCGGCAGACTCTCCTTTCCGGACGGTATAGCCGTCCCATTTGTGATATGCCTGATTGTATTGTGCGTACTTTTGTTTTCTGCTGCGCCACAATTATGGTCGGAGATGCATGAAATGTCGCAAAAAGAAAAACTCTACAACGTGGGACCATGTGCCTACTGCAAAAAAAAAGACTCCCGAAATTCGGGAGTCTGCACATGAGTCATTAAATAAATGGGAAACCTGTTCCCGTAATTCTTGAATACATATGATTCCGGGCGATCATACGTAAAAACATCCCGACCATTTTCTGCTGCAGAGTCGGGTGTTCCTGTTCGAACGCCTGGATTTCCATGGCAATTCGCAAGCGGGAAGACTTTCCGCGCATAAGCAGACAATTAATGTTTCCAGGTGTTTCAAGCAATACTCGGTGGCAGCCTTATTCCGTAAATCCCAGTGCTCTCTTTGCATGCGTTTCTCGCATTCTCCTGCATAGCCAAGAGATGCCATGCATCCGGCGGCCAGCATAAGAAAATGCTTTTTGTTTTTCTCATCTACCAAAATAGCATTCGCGATCTCTTCATCGTGGTCGCCAAAAGTATTGCAGAGGTCACTAAACCGCTTGATAGCCAAAGACTCCCGGGCTGTTGTTCTTGCCTCGATGAATGGATCTTGTGACAATATAGTCCGTAAGCACTCCGTGCCTTCTCTCATAATGTTCTCCTTCCACAAAACAAAATCCCGGCTTTGGATGATAACCGGGATTTGTGTTCAGCGGCACGTAGCCGCAAGCATGATATTATGATGGATTCGCGCTGTTTTTTGCATCCGAATCAATCTCCTGCAATTTAATAAACTTCGCGTTCTTCATCCCCATGAATGTTTTGATCACATCCAGATGGTTGACTCCACAAAGAAAAATATGGTCATATTCTGCAGTGAATTCCGGCGTTTCAAGCAGTTTCCTTAATCCCTGCATGTGTTCCAGATCCATGGCCTCCAGATTATCGACAAACATCAGTCTGGAACCGGTCAACTGGTTGACCATATCCGTTAAAATGAAGGATGCCAGTACCTTTTCGCCATTGGAACAGGACGCAAGCGGATAGTAACGTTTCTGCATGGTTGGTGTCTTGACAAAGATCTTTACGCCGTTATCCGGATGGAATTTAAAAATATAACCCGGAGCAAACTGTGCCGCCCTTGCATTGCATACACCTTCAAACTGCTGGAGATAAAACTCGATGATCTTCGTTCTGACCGGTCCTTTATCTTCCAATGCACGGATCATGCCTGTTTCTACTGCGTACCGCGCCTTCTGAGTTTCGGCTTCTTTGAGAAGAGTCTGTTTATAAGCGTAATCTTCCGCATTCTTCTTCTCGGCTTCCAGTTCGCGCTTTTTCTTCGCAAGTTCTTCAGGATTCACCGTTTCGCTTTCTGGCTTATCCGGCAGCGTCACCAGGTTCTTTTCATATGCAGCCAGTTCCGCCTGTAGCTTGGCATATTCTGCATAGGCACTTTTCGCTGCATCATAATCTTTTTTGGAACGGATACACGCTTCTTTGCGGGCCTTTGCATCCTCAATTTCTTTTCTGACATCAGCCAGCAGCTCCTTATTCTGCGTAAGCATTGCCTCCGTTTCCGTACGGATCTGTGTTTTGTCCGTGGTGCATACCAGTTTTTTTGAAATTGGGCATACCGGAAGATCTAAGGAGGCCAGCGCTTTTTCAAAAAATGCGATGTTTGTCTGGATGCCGTTTGCCTGTGCCGTTTTGTTTACGATCTGACCTTCCAGGGTCTCCCTTTCATGCTCCAGTCTTTCGCCTGTTGCATCATCCGGTTTCGCCGGTGCAGTACTTATACGATCTTTCAGCCTACGGATTTCCGCTTCCTGAATCTCTCTCTTCCGCTTTGCGGAAGCATACTCTGCCTGCCGCTTAATGGAATCCATTCTGGTTCTTTCAAAAGCGATCAGATTAGTCAGTTCTTCACTGATTACTTCCACAGTACGTTTCGGCTCTGTCGGTGTCAAATTCTTTGCTGCAGCGTCCTTTTCCTTCAAAAGTGCGTTGACCGTTTTTCGATCTTCAAAATAGTGCATATACACTTCCTGTACTTTCTTCATGCCGAACTTTTCCGGCATTGGCGGAAACGCTTTTCTACATTCATCCAGCACTTCCTTCGGCTGCCCGTCAAAATAAGCCAAGATGCGATCTACATCCAGTGTTTCCGGAATATACTGCATCAGCAGTTTAGAAAAATCGGCCGGTGAAAGCTGTAAAAGCACGTCTGAACTGCACGCAATTTTTACATCGCGTAGTACATCTGCTCTTTTACCTTTCTGTATTGGAATGCCGATCATGTCTGCGATTGCTTCATTCATGGCAGTTTCCGTAACCTTCTTTCCATTCATCCCGCACACGGTAGCTTTTCCCCGTGCGCGCTGGATGGACATTCCGTTATCGAAGATGATCTGTACCGCCCCGCTGTGCAGATTATCCGGCGGGACAAGCCCCGTAATGCCGTAACGTACTGCATCGCAAAGACTTGTTTTTCCTGTTCCATTCTTGGCAAAGAATAAATTAATCTTTGCCGGTTCCAAATCAAAGTTCTTGCCCCTGTAATTCTGGGTTCTGATCCGTTTGATTTTCATGTGGCGCCTCCCTTGTAAAATAATTTGTCCGTGTCATATCGGTTGCCGTATAAATGTCATAAATTCTTCTGTTGCGGCCTTCGAACCGATAGGGTTTTCCGCATTTGAACCAGGCATTCCAACGAAGGTTTTCCTGCGGTGCAAGCATACGCTTGCATGTTTCCATCAGAACCGGGTCGCGCACCTGGACAATCGCTGATGCGGCATTGCCATAGCGATCGTATCCAAAAAATACATTCATGGATAGATAAGGTGTGCCCGCATTGTCAATTTTATCTTCCATCCAGTTGACGGTTCCGCCAATACTGTATTTGACATCTTCGCTGCGTTCTGCCCCGAGTCCCACGACTCCACTGTAATAAATCCCGTATCCGTATGCTTCCGCGAAATCATTGCCTGTAAAGTAAACGATCATGGCAACTGTCCGTCCCGGACGTATGTTTTTCCCACGTGCAATCTGAACCCACGGGATTGGTTTTTTATCGTCCATACGCGACTGCTGATCTTGGAAATACACCGTTGTCATAACGGTTTCTTCCTGCCTGCGAACACGGTTAAAAATCTCGTAGGAAACCTTAACTACGTAACGGTTCCCCTCATCCGTAACTTCTTCCACGCGTCCGACAAGCATATAAAAATCGCTGTCGTTTTTCCGCATAAAAATACCCCTCATATATTTCGATCCAGCACCCGCGCGACTGATACTTCCGTGCGGGCGCTGTCCTCCTTCCTGCGTCCTGCTCAGTTTTCCATGGTCTGAGGTACGATAAATGCCTCTGATACGGTATTGCCCGTTTTTCCATCTGCCAGCTTCTCAAAATTCACATAGGCAGCTTTTCCGACTGCTTCGCTGAATTTACGGATTGTTTCTTTGCAAACACCCTCTTTCTCCAGCCACGGTTTCAGAGACAGCTCCAGCTCAAACGTTTTCATGGCAATATCATACGCCGTATAGCGCATGGATTCATCAATCTGTCCGTGTTCGATGCAATTTTCAAAAATACTCCGGATCCGTTTAGCGGAAAGGATCTGTGAAAGATGTAGTTCGCGGAAAACGTACTGAAAAGCAGCAACCACTGCTTTTGCATTGCGTCCGCGGCCGCGTGCTTTGGTAAGATCCAGATCCTGCGGTGTAATGTCGATCTGAAGCAGTTCCAACAGCCGCTCCGGCAGCTTCGTGTATTTATCAAAAATATTCTCTTCCACTCCCTGACGGATGATATCACGAATTGTATCGTGTTTTCCCTTTGCGGCTCCAGTAGCAGCCTTGCAAGTTACGGTCCCCCTGTGCTCGCGTTTAAAGGATGAACCGTAGATTTTGGCACCGTTTGGCGTTTTCCAGTATCCGGTTGCCTCAAAGGCATTTTCCCCGATATCGGAGGTTACCAATTCCAGACATGGGATCAGTTTATCCTTGATGTTGTACATGGCGTTGATGTCTTCCGCATATCCATGGAAGGCAAAATTGATGCGTACACGTTCATGCGTCACATCCCATCCGTCACAAGTCACATTTTTACGGTCCGACGGTAAAGTGGTCGTATCCGAAATTTTTGTGATGTTCGGGTTTTCGCCAAACAGATCGCGATAGATCGTACAGATGTCATGCAATGGAATTTCTGCATACTTTGGACTCATAACCGCACAGATTTTACCGGTTCGGCGATAGTTCTTCACGACAAGTTTGACTTCTTTGTCCTGATTCAGCTGTTCTGCAATCAGACAGTCCGAAGCGAACGAACGTGTACCAATCGCCGCAGTAGTTACACCAAGCCGCTGGGCAAGCGTCGGGATTGCAAGTGTTGAAACGTGATAAACACTGCCCTTCCCATTTACCATCACAGACAACATCATCGAATTCGATGAAATCATTTCGGCATACAGTTTGGCATCGTACTCCTTGTTACTGGTCACATTCGGCAGGACCTTGACCGTTTCAAAGCGAATGACCGGCGCTTTCGATCCAGGGCCTTTGACCCATGGGTTTCCGGGCCAGAATGCGTATACCGTGCATTCGTCCGGGGCATTTTTCTGATACGCTTCTTCTACCCGGCTGAAAACAACCAGGTTCTTCATTGCGACCGGATGGTAGCAAGTGTGCGCGTCAATCTCTTGCAGCAATTCCTCAAACGCCTCTTCGTTGTTTCCGCTCATGTGGAACGCATCCTGTAAAAAATCAGCCTTCAACATGTCTCATTCTCCTTTCCAAAAAAATCCATAACCTCCAGAAGAAAGCTATTCTCGGGATCCGAGCGCATTTTTTCTTGAAGCATGGAAGCTGTGGTTTTAGAAAGAAATCCGGTTCTTGCATCTTGAACCAACAGGTTCTTTTCCTGTGTGCTGAGGATTCCGAAATGGAACAGCAGGTTTGTGTTCCGTACGAAATTCAGCAATTCATCTTTGTGATTCATCATGCTCACTCTATTCCTTTCGTGTAGTTTCGATAAAATTATGGTGGAAGATACCCGGTTATTGGAAATTAGATGGTGTTTCTTCCCACTTGCCATTGGCAGTATGTCGCATGTTGACGAAATGTACATTTCTTTGCGGATAACGATTTTTGAACGACTGCTTATGAAACCCGAAGTGAATCAAAATATGGTTGTTTTGAGATAACCAAACCATCTGTTAGCCAGTCCAGTCTGCATGGCAATATAACCGATCGTATTGGCAGGTTGACTCCCGGCCTGATTGTGACAATCTTTTGCCGAGCACCGTAACGTGTTCGCTCGCGCTAAATTGTAAGATGGCAGATACCGGAAGCTCCGGGATTCTTCGTTTTAGTTCGTGGTTCCAGTAACCTAATTGGCATATTGATATATAGAAGAGAGTAAATTTTCTCCGAAAGTCCGACAAACCCAGTAAAATCAACGGTTCCCGGACTTTCCAGCGGTTAATAATAAGAGCCTGTTTGGTCAGTTATAGCTGACCGAATAGAAAAGACATTTTACATAACGGTTAACTCTTATTAACTGTTGGAATCGAGTCGAAATGAGTGGAGACTGTATACCGGAGGAGACTGTATACCTGAACATTCGTTGCTATCTCTTATGATTGTGCTCAGTGTGGATCAACCAAGTGCCTTGGTGCAGCGGTCTTTCACTTGTACCCGGTCGGAGAATGGCAGATACCGAAAGCCCCGGGACACTTCGTTCCAGTCCGTGGTTCCAGTAACTTCATTGGCATATTGATATATAGAAGAGAGTAAATTTTCTCCGAAAGTCCGACAAACCCAGTAAAATCAACGGTTCCCGGACTTTCCAGCGGTTAATAATAAGAGCCTGTTTGGTCAGTTATAGCTGACCGAATAGAAAAGACATTTTACATAACAGTTAATTTTTATTTAACCGACCAAAATGACCTTTGAACCAATTTGTAAATTTTATTTCCATAATTCCTTTGCAAAAAAATGACAAAGGAGTCAGGACCATGGAGAAGACAAATTTTCAGTACATTCAGGATACACAGACCTTAATTGGGAACAGGACCAGAGAATTGCTTGACGTTGAAACAGGAGAAAAAATCACCGTAAATCAGATTACCAAGAGGGTTTATGGTTCAAAGAATTTCTGGAAATGTTATCTGATGGATTTTCTTACCATTCTCGGCATTGTGGATAGTAAACAGCTGGATGTACTCATCTACATCATTGAGAATACACATCCGGCAACTAATATTTTTCTGGGAACTTATGAACGTATTATGACCAATACCGGGGTCAGCAGGCCTACCGTCGCAAAGATCATGAAGAAGCTTCAGCAGGCTAATTTTATCCAAAAAATACAGAACGGAGCCTGGTGCGTAAACCCACAGATTTTGGTCAAAGGCGGTGATTTCAAACAACAGATTTTATTATCTTATTATCAGGATACAGGAACCGATAAGCCCAAACAGTCCGGCAAATCCAGACAAAAAGCATTGAGAAATCAGGAGACAAATTCTAAAGAGGAGGCGGGATCAGATGTGTAAACAGTTGGAATTATCATACATCGGCACAAATGGTGAAGTGAAACTTCCACTTGAAAACTGGCAGTACGCTGTGATTGCCCAGGTACTGGGACTGTCTATTCGGGAAGATGGTCCATGCACGGAAATCGGATGCTTTCCGAAGGAATTTGTCATGCAACGCGTGCAGAAAATGGGCATTTTGGTGCCATCCACAGAAGCAAAAGTATGATCTTGACTTTCTGCGGATATTAAAAAATACATTATTTTGTTAATCTGGAATTTATGGTACGGTGAGCGAAATGACGTATTTTTTTCTATGGTGAGGAAAAATACGTATCTGAATTTCTCATGCTAAAAGCTGCGGATATCCAAAATTAAGCATTATTTTGTCTCATACTCATTGCATAATTTCTGCGGATATTAAAAATCGTATTATTTGATTGTTTTGTTGCAGGTGTATGGTGAGTAAAATGACGTGTTTTCACAAAAAAAGCCACCCGGTTCCAGGTGGCTTTTAACTAACAGTCAGGACTTAATACAATGTGTAAACGACAGGAACCGTTTGCTTTCAGGATGTCACTGGCGTACACACCTGCCATGAGTCTGAAACGGTCGCAGAAACCATCTTTTTCCGTTTCTTCCATACGGTGCGCACCGGTCTCCTGCTTGATTTTCTTGACCAGTTCCCATTTTAGATGATCTGCCTCATGCGGCTTCAACATTCGCTTTGCTTTCACGACGCAGACTGCCTTTGCGTGCAGCTCTGTCCCGTCTTCCGTAGTAGCGTATGTATTGATGACACAGACATTTGGAATCCAAATATATTTCCTTACAAACTGTTCTAACCATTTTTTCATTTTTTTCATCCTTTGTATGACGCAAGTTCCACTTCATCCTTACATCCGGTCATATGCAGTACCTGACGGATAACATCCTGCATATTGTACTGACTGATCAGATCGTCATCATATACCGGATTCCAGGTCATGGAAGTGACATCAAAGTAGAATCTCGTGATATCTGTATCGACATAAATCCTCTTAACTTTCCAGTTTTTCGGATGCTCGTAATAACGGACGCTTTTGACCTTGCAGGTTGCCCCGTTTCCGGTCACTTCTGCCGGTTTGCATAAATCCAGACATTTGTTGGCTACCAGAATGGTTGCCAGCGTATCGGATTCTGCGTTATGGAATGCCTCTATCTGATCCGTCACCTGGAAGTGCTCCGCCAATGTCACGAGCTTCTGGTTTTTTAACTGACCGGGTTTGAACAGTGTTTTGACCAGAGCATAAATATCCATGGACATTTTGGGTTTCCATGCATAACCATAGCGCTGGTACATCTGCTGCATAAACAGATCATCAAACTTGCCATTGTTGTATCCGATCACCGGATAATTTTCGAAGAACCCGACAATCTCTCTGATTACTTCCGATTCTTTCGGCTGGGTTGCAAGAAAACGATCCGTGATACCGGTAAGCTCCACGATTTTCTGTGGAAGCTGATAGCCAGGGTTGATATACCAGCTCTGGGAACAAATCTCATCCAGTCCATACGGCGATACAGCACAAAGTCTAGCCGCTACCTGGATCGGGTGATTGATTGCCGGATTTAACCCAGTTGTCTCCAAGTCATAAACAATGGCCATCAGCTCCGTGTTTAAAAATTTACGGTACTGCGTTGCTGCGGCCATGGAAGAATATACATTTGCCATGTTTCTAACAGGGAGCTGCGATCTGGCAGCTCCCTCCTGCATCTACAGGTCTCCTTTCTTTAGCACTCTCCGCTTTTTACAAATGTTTCATCTGCGATCGGAATATGATAGTAATCCATGTATGCGCGTACCTTCGGCTGTATTGCCATCAGTTCATCGGTCAGCTTGTTCTGGGAATAGATACTGCGCAGAATAGAACGTCCTGCTTCAATTTTCAGCAGATCACTGACTCGATTCTCCTCACGATGTTTGAACAGCGCAACCGGAACACGCACGTCTTCCGGTTTTCCCATATTCTGAGTCTGCTGGCCATTATTCTGCGGCTGCGGTGCCGGACGATTCTGCTGTGGGCCATTCTGTCCGCTTGAACGTGCCGTGTCTGCATTCTGCTGCGGAGCACGATTACCGGAACCCTGACCCGGAGCATTGGACTGTGTCTGGTTCTGGTTGCGTGTTCCCGGCATTACCGGATTACTTCCGGGCGCAGTCTGCTGTCCTGCCGACGGATGGTTCTGCTGCGGCTGTCCCTGCCCCTGCTGGACACCCTGTCCATTCGGACGACTCGTGCCTGCATTCTGCTGCGGAGTACGGTTGCCAGGGTTCTGCGCAGGCGTATTGCACTGTGGCTGGTTCTGATTGTACGTTCCCGGCATTACCGGATTGCTGCCAGGCTTCTGCTGTCCCTGACGATTCTGCTGCTGATTTACAGCAGAAGGACGGCCCTGCTGCGGAGGCACATTCTGTCCATTCTGACGGGATGTACCTGCATTTTGCTGAGTCCGGCTATTTCCGCCAGCAGCCTGATTTGCCTGGTTCTGACCCTGGGTAACATTTGATGTATTCTGAGTCTGTGCTTCAGATGCTCCGGTCCGTACGATATACAAACTCTCGTCCACTTCTTTGTTAAAATAAGCACTGAGTGCCATATATCCTGCATGTTCCTGCGCGGTTGCGATGTCAGCATCCGCCGCGAAACGACAAATGCGTGCGCCCTTCTTATCGCTCACCACGCATTTCATGGCAAAGAGGCTGCCAACCGGAGCTGCTGGCTCATAATCAACGAATACCTCCATTTTTCTTGCCTGCGCTTCCAGTTCCATAAATTCCTTTTTCATTTTGTGTACCATGACACTGTCTCCTTTCTTGAAAAAAGGAGCCTTAACTGCTTTTTTTCTCGGCTCCTTGTAAATATTTTCAAGTGAATTATGGAAGGAGATGTCACGAAAAACGGTAGAGCTTTTTACATGGAGTCAGATGACTCCACTATGGAGGATATATAACAAAAAGCAGGGTTTCCCCTGCTTTTCGTAAGACATATTTCATCAGCCAAAATCTCTCATCACCGGTTTCTTCTGGCAGATGTTGTATAATTCCTTGCTGTTTAAAACACTGGCGGATAACCGCAGATCACAGTTTCGGAATTCTCCCATCATCATGTCATAGATCTTACACGGATATCCTTTTTTTGCAATGTGCGGTTTCAGCATATTTTGCAGTTCACCGCCAAACATGGATTTCTTTGCAAAGATCAGAATGGTTTTGGTACGCTGGTGAAGTTCGGAAACCCCGTCCAGTTTTAATTTTTTCGTACCGTCATCTTCCACCATGATACTTCCCGTAATCCGAACGACCGTGTCATCCGCAAGGCTTTCACCTACAGCTGCAAATTCTTTGGTGAAGCAGCAGACATTGATTGAACCGGAACAGTCTTCCAGTGTAAAGAATGACATTGGGGCTCCGTCTGCCTTACGGTAGCGGATCCGATAATCGCTGATCATGCCTGTTACTGATAATTTTTCTCTCCTTCCTGCCGTTAAGGCATCAATAATCGGAACGGCGCCACATTTTTCCGGTTCCGGATAAAGTTCCATCGGATTCATACTGACAAATACACTCAGGCGGTCGCGTTCTTTTTTCAGTCGTTCCATGCCGTCTTCGCAGATATCCGTGTCCGGAACCAGTTCTTTTAATTTAGCCTTGCTTTCCTTAATTTTTGCCTCATACGAAGCAATTTTTTTTGGGTCATACTGTTTTTCCAGACGTTTTCTCTGGTCTTTGATTTTTTTCATGACCGTGAGATATTCCGGAATCATCGCCGTAATGGCAGCTCTGTTTGTACAGAATGAATCGAAAGCTCCGGCATCCGTAAAATTGGTCAGGATTGTTTTTCCGGCGTCCGTCCGAAGGATGAAATCCTGTATGGACTTAAATGCACCGCCTTTTGCACGCACCTGTTCCACTCCGTCAACCGATTTGCCGAGCCCCTTAATGCTTCCGAGTCCGAACACAATATTTCCATCATGTAGGGAAAATCCCTGTTCTGACAGATTGATATCCGGTGCTTTGATACCGATCCCCATTGTCTTTAAATCGCGGATCAGACCCGGGAGTTTATCAAAATCTGTATTATTCATAACGGACTTCATATATTCTCTCGGGTAGTAATATTTTAACCAGGCCGTCTGGTATGCCACCACGGCGTAGCACGCCGCATGACTTTTGTTAAATGCATATTTGGCAAATTCCGTCATCTCATCAAACAGTTCATTTGCCGCTGTCACGGAGATGTTATTCGCCACGCATCCGGCGATATTGCGTTCCGGATCTCCGTTTAAGAAGGATGAACGCTCTGCACGGAGGACCGAATCTTTTTTCTTACTCATGGCACGGCGTACAAGATCCGCCTGTCCAAGTGAATAACCGGCCAGGGAACGGAAAATCTCCTGCACCTGTTCCTGATAGGTTATGGAACCGTAAGTGCTCTTTAAAATTGGTTCCAATTCCGGCGTCAGATAACTGACCTGTTTTCTCCCGTTTTTGACCGCAATTACATCCGGTAAAAACTGCAAAGGTCCCGGACGGAACATGGCCACAAGAAGAATCAGGTCAAAGATACTGTCCGGACCAAACTGCTGCAGCATTTGTTTCATACCGTTTGACTCCAACTGGAATACGGAATTCGTCATTCCGGGGGCGATGATTCTGGAAAACACATTCGGATCATCATAGGAAATACGGTCCATATCAACCAGTTTTCCGGAAGTCTTAAAGATTTCGCGCAGCGTCTCGGTAATGACGGTCAGGTTGTTCAGGCCCAGGAAATCCATTTTGAGAAGTCCTATCTCCTCTGCCTGTGTCATATCACACTGTGTCATCATGATGTCATTCTTTCGGTTGTAGACCAGTGGAACATAATCTTCAACCGGTTTCCCGTCCGTGATGATGACGCCAGCCGCATGTTGTCCGATCTGCGTCATGCATCCTTCAATCAGAATGGCATAACGGATAATCTCGTGAGCAACTTTATCGGAATCAAACGCCTGATACAACTCCGTTTCAATTTTCTTAAGGTTCATGTGCAGTTCGTCATCGGACAGTTCCACTGCTTTTTTTGAAACTGTATTGACGACGCCAAGGAACGCCGTGGAATCCCCGTTTTTCTGGATACCGTATGCACGGCCAGCTGTCTGGATCGCCGCTTTACCGGTCTGTTTTCCGCGTGTCATAATACCGGCTACAGATTTCTCACCGTATTTATGCTTGACATAACGGATAACATAAGGACGGATATTCGTTTCGATGTCGCAGTCTATATCTGGCATGGTTACTCGTTCCGGATTTAAGAATCTCTCAAACAAGAGCCCGTATTTTAACGGATCGATGTTGGTGATTCCAACCAGGTAACACACCAGGCTTCCCGCCGCGGAACCACGGCCTGGGCCGACTGTTTCTCCAGGCAGATTTGCTGTATAGCGTTCAATCGCTTCGATATCAAAACTTAAAGCAAGTTTTTCCTGTTCCGGATCGGACATATCCAGCTTCCCAGCTGCTCTTGCATAGCGTAGGAAATCTTCAACGATACAGTGATAATCTGCATAGCCCATGGAACAGATTACATCCAGCTCATGTTCCAGACGCTCATAGCCTTCCTTTTCATCTGGAAACCCATTCGGGTATTTTTTCGGAATCCCCTCATAGGCCATACGACGTAGGTATTCTTCCGGTGTGGAACCATCCGGTGTTTTAAAAGATGGATAATGCTTTTCTTTCGGCAATGCAACATGACACTGAGATGTGATCCGCCCGATATTTTCAAATGCCTCGTTCACTTTTGCTTTTGGAATAATCTTACCAACCCATTCTTTCAATTCTTCATCGGTTTTCAGATACATCTCGTAATCTGACGCGCTCGGGGCTTCCCAGTCTTTTAGAAATCTGGTGGTACGGATAATGGATCGTGCCAGGACATCATCTCCGGAGGATGTCGGAATATGAGCATCATTCGCCAGAACGGACGGGATGCCAAGCTCGTCAGAAAGCGCTGCCAGTCTCGGCATGATTTCTGTTTCTGTCTGGAATCCGTGGTACTGCAGTTCCACATAAAAATCGTCTGATCCAAACGTTTCACGATACCATTCTGCTTCCCTGCGTACAAAGTCGTCAATCTTTTCATTCGGGATTCGATGGCTGTTTGCTTCATCAATCTTATCCTGGAGAGCCTGCCATTTGGCAATTTCTTTTTCCGACTGTTTCACAACCGGTGCCAGGCGGCTTTTTTCTCCAGTCAACGCCTCTTTTTTGCTCGTTTCAAGCGCAAGTTTTTTTGCAGCCTCTTTTTTGGCTTCCACGACTTCATCATACGCAGCCTGTGCTGCTGCTCGTTTGGCACTCCCTTCTGCTGCTGCGTAAATCTTTTTTTCAAGAGCTGCTGTCGGTTTCCCCGATTGTTTTTTATACGCAGTAATTCGCTTGGCGCTTTCCTGTAATGTCTTTTCAATCCAGTCCAGACGGGTGCGGTTGTGAAGATAGCCAGGTGACGTCGGGGTCTCCAATCCGGACTGCGACGTCTTCAGCTTTTCGACTTTCTTCGCAATCTCATCATTCATACTGTAAAGAGATGCCAGTACACCGGAGACGCAGGCGGATGTTGCAATGACATGACCGTGACCCGGGGCGCCCGGCCCAAAGTATTTACGCAGGATGTCTTTGTTCATACGCGCAAATCCCTGGGAATCCATGCGCTCATTACTTTCGCTGACTGCTTTGATCAGCGCTTTAAATCCGTACTCATAGTCTTTGGCCATCAGGATCAGGTGCATACGTTTTTCCTCTGTGCCCTCTCCCGGTTTTGCATCCTCCTGCACATAAGCTTCCACACCAAAAATAGCATTGATGTCATATTTTGCGCACTCTTCAGCAAAGCGGAGGTACCCGGTCATCACACCATGATCCGTCAGGGCGACCGCCGGTGCACCAAGTTCCGCGGCACGTTTGACCAGCGTTTCTACCGTCATGACGGAATCGCGATTGGACTCATCCGTATGACAATGCAGGAAACCATATTTTACTTTTCTTTCTTCGTTCATAACTTGTCTTACTCCTCCCTCAAATTTCTTTCACAGGTTCGTGTAAATTATGGAAGAAGATAGTAAAAAGCTGGACGACAAAAAACCGCCCTGTGACCAGGACGGTTTCTGAAAGGTTACAAAATAGCTGTTGCGAGGGCGCGCAGTTCGGTTTCGCCTTTGGTGTTGAAAACAAACGCGAGATTCCCCGTGTGATATTTTTTCGCTACGGTTTCCCGTAATTTCCTGTTCGCGCTCTGTGCTTCCAGAAAAGTCTTCAGTTCAAAGTAATTCATCCGGTAAGGATCCGGCCGCTGTGCCATCATATTGGCACGGTCCGTATGCTCTTCCTCCAACCGGACGGTTCGCATGTCGCCACTGCGACGATTTTCCTGAATGAATTTTGCCGGTTTGGCCTGTGACATTTCTTTCATATTCTCAATGTCCGGGCGTTCCTTCGGAATCGGCGCTGGCGGAGAGAGATGCTCTACTTTTGGAATATTACCACCGATCATAGACATGACCATGCCTTCCAATTCCTTCCCGGCATTTTCCAACACGATGACGAGCTGGTTCCCGTCCCGGAATACTTTCATACTTTCATAATTCATACTACTGTCTCCTTTCTCTAATCCCAACCGTCCACAACCGTTGTGAGCCTCCCCACAATCTGTTCGAACATATTCGCGGGATTTTTCACTTCCACATAATATTCTTCCCCGTACATCCGATGGAATGTTTCTTTTTTAGTCGTGCCGATACCAAATCCTATTACGTCGATATCTGCCAATCTTGCTTCCATAACAGCGGTTGTGTTTTCTCTGATTCCCATTTCCACACTGTCGTAAAAAGAAGGCAGGCCGTCAGACAGCACAAACAGGAGTTTATGTCGTTCCAGGCGTTCTTCCAGAAGTTTTGCGGCGTAGCGGATGCTGTAAGAATCAAAATTGCATCCATCTGCTTTAAAACTCACCAGGCGATGCCGTTCGGTTTCCGTATTGTCCCAGCGGATGTAATGGGTCTGTATTGGTTTCCTGCCTTCCACATGGAAGCTGAAAAAATAAAACGGAATATCGAGTTCGGCAAAAATTTCAGCCAGCGCAACAACCGTATACAGTTCTCTGGTTAATTTTTCCCCAGCCATACTGCCTGAATGATCGCCGATCACGGTGACGCACATATCCGCTTTATGTCCTTGTGCCCGGCGTTTCTGAAACATTTTTGAGCTCAGCCTGCCGGAAGCAAAACGGTTCATGTCAGCACGTCCGCTCTCACAGTGTATTTTACGAACCCTGTCAGAAAGAAAAATTTCCCGTAGTTCTGACACGGTTCCGGCGATTCCACCCTGCATCGTGTGCAGAATTTTGTCATAACGCTGTACATGCTTTGGACTAGGCTCTGAAGCATATCTGTTTATTGCCTGAATATGCCGATATTCCGATTTGTTATTCAATTCTTCGAACTGGTCGAAGTCGCGGTAATACCGTTTTTTGTCCGTTGCATTTGTTTCAGGTTCATGCATATATGAACGAATACCTTCCAGGATATTTTCCCGGTCTTTTTCCAAAAGTTCCGGCATTTCCGGTATCTCCTGGTTCCAGATAGAATCCTGTTCTGGCGTCTGACCATTGTTGTCCGCATGCGCTGCGCTACTCTGCCCTGTCTGGACCGCGCTATCATCCGGATGGTTGTCGCCATTATTTTTACTCTTTGCAGACACATCCGTTACCGGACGCTCATGATTTGACTGGCCCTGGCCCTGTTCCGCTTCCAGACGTTTCATGGTTTCCGTACGTCTGTTCTGTGTTGGTGTGCTGTCATTGCAGGTTCCACGGCTCCCGGTTCCGGAAGCCTCCCGGTCGGCGCCACTTTTCCCGCGCTTTTCCATTGTTTGAGCAATCTGCGACTCCATCTCTTCTTTCTTTTTCTCGGAATATCCGGCCCACAACCTTGCACATTCCGCATAAATCGGAAATACGGCGTCAATTCGTTTCTTTGGATCCATTTCATTGATTGCATCATAAAATGGTCTGGCGATCTTTAAAAAAATACCGCGGGCTGACTGGAAGGAAAAATTACCTTTCAGAATGCCGAGATCCCCAAACTGGATTAGCGCATTGATCACTTCCTCGATTGGATAGCGGCAGCCTTTCTGAAAGTCACCGGACAGTTCGTAAATTTTGCGGATTGTATAACCCAGTGCCGCAAGCGGTGGGCCACCGATGACGCTGGACGCCATATTTTCAATGGCTGGATCTTCTACCAGGTTCACAAAAATACAGTACATCCGGATATCCAGTTCTGTCTTCAACAGTTTTGTCCTGGAAAGTGTGCTGATGGAGCGCTGCATGTAACTGAAATTTGTGAATACCTGATGCAGCGCCTCATGCACACATACTCCATAACGCAGCGTCGCCGCTTCTTTTTCATCAATCATCTGGAACAGCGGATGTTTTCTGGCTACATATACCGTGTCCCCGGCTTTTGTGTAGCCAAGCTCGCCGTCCTCCGCTTCCAGTACGTGCATCTCCCTTCCAACGATACCGGTCACAATTCCGGAGTACATATTTTTCTCCGCTTCCCAGCGGACTGTTTCTTTATCCATGTGATTTCCTCTTTCCGTATAAGATTGTTCGCATACTGCGATCAAGTGGTTTTTGTGTAATTAACCATAGCCTGAAACATTCCGGCCATATACTTATCCGCAACGCGCTTGTTCTTCACAGCCAGTGCGCCATAAAGGCTGTCAATAACTGCTTCCCGCGGTTCCACACCCTCTTCTATAGCGTTCAGTGCGTCAATGCACTGCCGGATGGAAACCTCACGCAGCAGCTTCCGTTCCTGGTCCGTTTCTTTCAGGGATTTTCGCAACTTTTTATACTGCCCATACACGTAACGGATATCATCCGTGGAGTATCCTCGTTTTCTAAGGGATTCCATCATGTCCTTGTCTCCCATTTCCCCGACGAGGTATTTGGACGTAAAACGCTGAGAACAAGCAGAGTTTAAGGAAGTGGTTCCCTCTGTCTCCAGGTTCATGGTTCCGATGATCACCGTCAATGGATGTCTCACGATCCGTTCGTAACCATTCCGTTTAATGATATACGGATATTCCATCGCCTGATTCAGAACGGATGTGAAGATGTTGGCTCTGGCCAGATTGATCTCCTCCAGAAGCAGAATGCCTCCGTTTGCAAAACCCTCCAGGAACGCTGTTTCCACGAATGAGAGCTTGCCTTCCACGATCTTATTTTTTCCCTCGAATTCGTCTTCCTCGGAATCCTCGTTAAAGGTTACCTCATAGATCGGCATACCTGTTGATGCGGAAATGGCATTGGCAAGTGCTGTTTTTCCGGTACCTGGATCACCATAAAAGAGCATATTTACATAGTCGGAACGGATCATTAACGGGTCTGTGACTCCACATTGCAGGTTAGTCACCATGTTTTTACCGATACGCAGGTCGATTTTTTTCATAACCTTGTAGAAGGTGTCCGTCGGTGTGAAATCATCCAGGAATGACACGGGACGGATGCGGTCTTTCTGCTCATCCTTCCACTCATAATCCACATGATGCTCCATATTACGGAAGCTTTTCATGTTGTCATTCTGTTTCTTGACTGCTTTTTTAGGCTCTTCTTTTTGTGCGATGCCCCGGAACAGCCTGCATGGTTCTGCGTTTTTCTCCATCGAAAACTGATTTGACATATCGTTTAACAAACGGCTGCGATATGCCAATAACAATTCCTCCTCGGTCAGAGTTCCCTTGGTTTGATAGACGCTTTTTGCTGGTTTTGCGAAGTCGTATAAAAACGAGTCGCAGAAATGATAGATACCAGTGGTAAGTTTGTCATAATCCACATTTGCATCTTGCATTGCAGCTATCACATCCATATAACTTTTGCGGATAACCGGCACTGTCAGAATCGCCAAGACAGCCAGGGCTGCGGTAGCGTATATCGTATCTGATGCTTTGTCATAGACCTGCGGATACTCTCCATCCATTTCCGCATAGCACCACACCGTGTTTCCTCCCTTATCCCGAAATTCCAGGTAAACACGCTCAGAACTGCCAGCGCAGGAGAGCTGTCCGTCTTTTACATAATCGAACAGAACGGCCACATTGCTAAGCGTGACATTATAGTCCTCTACATGGTTTGACGCCGCAACACTCCGCTTATGTGTATCACAAAGCCCGGTACGGAATTTGGTTTCTCCGGTGTAATGTCCGGGGATTGTTTCGAATGCGATTTGAGGACGCACCAGTAATTCAGTTATACTTTTTTCCATAGTTTTTTCCTTTCGTATCTCAAATTTCTGTTATAGGTTCAAACCAATTATGGGATGAGATGTATATGAAAAATCCGCCCATCAGGGCGGACTTCGTGGAATAAGAGTATATGAGAGGATCTTCCATTCCAAAGGGACGGTGCTACGCTTCTGCACGTGTGAACCACTCGAAAACTCTTTTTAAAGTTCCATCTGCTTTGGTCATTGCACTCAATCCAATGAATAAGTGCCAGCTTTGCGGCTCCACTAAGATCGCCCCGATTGTCGCGTAATACATCGGTTTTTTATCATGGTGCTCAATAGCGATCTGGACCGTGTTAATATAATGATACTGTGGGCTCTGACCCACTCTCAAATATTGAACCATTGTGTCCACATAGTTACCGACATCTTGTAAGGTCCAGTCTTCCCGGTATTGAAATGTAAGGTAAATACTATACATGATCCGAATGATACAGATTAACAGATCGCGGTCTTCGTATCCGTTGCAGGCGCAGCGGAGAAAATTCATGTCCAGCACCAGCATTCTTTCCAATTCAGAAAAATCCTCAATATATTTTCTCTGCATATAGTGTCCTCCTTTTGTCGCAACATTGCACAAACGAATTTTTCGTTATTGTACGTTGCACTCCGATTCTTCCAAAACAATATCTGTATCTGGCACCGTAACAGTCGCTTCTGTTTCTGTAATTCGTGTTTTGTCAGATGCAGGCCCTGCCGGTTTTGTCGGCTCTGCCTGATCTGCCTGATCTGCCTGATCCATCATCTCTTCTTCTTTCGTTTCTGAATGTTCCGAGGTTGTTTTTTCGGTTTCGTTTGCGATTCCTGGCATCGATTCAGTCTCTGATGTCGTTTCATCCGGTGTTTTTATCGAAGGTTGCAGTTCTGGACTGTATTCATTCGAAGACCATGTTTCCTGCGTTTGTGCCTCCCACGTTTCTATTTCCGTTTTACTCTGTTCGACTTTTTTCTCAACGGTTCTTTTCCCATATTCTTTTTTGTATATTGCATCGGAAATTTCCTTTACGCGTCCTGATACCTGATACTTAATCGAATCATACAGAAATTCATGTAGGATAGAAACGTTATCTGCCAATGATTCCGGGAACACGTAATCCCCACCAATGTTTTTACAGGAATATTGAGTCGGAAATCCCTGCGTTTCTGCAATATGCAGTTTCATAATATTCTTTGCGGCTGCAAGAAGATCATCCGTATCAATGGAAGAAGCTGTCTGCGGAAAGACTGTTTCAATAATGTTGTTAAGCGTGGCGAAGTCCGCATGTTTTGCTTTTTCCAATACCAGTTGCAACACTTTCTGCTGGCGTTCCGTTCTTTTAAAATCATTATCCATTAAACGCAACCTACAATATGCCACAGCCTGTACACCATCCATATGCTGCATCCCCGGCGCTTTTAGCTGATAAGAACCTATACCGGTTGATTTTACGGTTTCTGTAATGAAGGCATTGATGTAGCGGAATTCGCTTTTGGTAACTTCGAGATCTACTCCACCGAGGATATTAATGGCATCCGCCACACTTTTCCATGTCACGGCTACATAATCATCGATTTCCACATCCAGATTTTCATTCAGCATTTGTACAGCCTGTTTTGGCCCACCGGTTGCGTAAGCAGCATTGGCTTTACGGTACTTGCCATTCCCGATATTCATGCAGGTATCACGATATACGCTGACCATTTTAATGGCACCGGTCTTTCCATTCATGTCAAACAGGATGATTACATCCGAATTTCCATTTTTTAAATTTTCAGGGTTTCTGGAGTCTAATCCGAACCCGGCAATGGTCCAGTGATCGCGCAGTTTCATAGTTTCTTCTTTTGCGATATTTTCGTTTACCATTTCCTTTACTTCTTGTTTATCTACCGTCTGTATCATTGCCATGGCATGATCTGCTTTCTGTCTGGTCGTAGAAATGATTGCGGCAACGCCAATACCAATGAATGCCAACAAAGTGATTCCCAGATAAACTATCCGTCGTTTAAATTTGTCTTTCATAGTTCTCCTTTCCTACGCTGGATTTTCTCTGGAAAATTATGGGAAAAATATTTGAATTATTGGTATGGTTTCTATACAGACCCGCACATAAGGCGGGTCAGCGAAAATTAACAATAATTTCGCCATATGAAATACAAATTTAACTTACTTTGATGCCGTTTATGCTGCAAATTCCATTCAACGGAAGCACCAGGCATCTGACGCCGTCCACCACTTTGGTTTCAATGGAAGATCCTTCTCCCAGTTTTGCGGAGACCACAGCCTCTTCCGTTTTAATTTCCAGTTTGGAAGCATTCAGAACATTTTCCGGAAGCAGTTCCTTTCCCTTTCCTACCACTTCGTCATAAATCCGATCAAACGTTTCGAGATCTGTTTCATCAGCTCCACTTTCCTCAAAAATGGAACGCAGTTCATCCTTATTCATACCGCCATTATTTTGATCTTTCTTTTCTTCCGCAATACGCGCAAGATTATCATTGACAGATTTGACAAAGGCAAATTCCGGGGATGCACCAAATGTCTTTTCTACCACGGTCTCAAACATTTGTTTCTGTTCTTCCGCAGATTCCGGCATTGTTGCCCCAAACATCGTTCTAAAAAATACCGTCTGTTTATCGATGCTTTTCTTCGTATAACATAATGCAGCGTGGATATCCGTGGAGCGATCATTGAAAGCTGGGAATAAAAATCCATGCGTCGGCATTTCCACATTCCAGGAACGCTTACGATTTTCCACGGTCTTCGCTTCTTCATTATAAGCAAGCCCCGGTTTGTCCAAAGACATCGGACAGATGCTGCAGAGCAGGTACCGGAACACTTCGTCGGACGCATCATTCAGTGTAGCGTTGTCAGAGGTTTTTCCCGGAATGTCGTAACTCCCGTATGCGAGAATAATCGCATAGTTCCCAACGATATCATAGGTATCAATGATGTTCTGGAAAAATTCTTCGACCAGCTCATCATCCTTCAGCTCGCTTTTTCGCAGTCGCATCATAAACTCCTGCTCACCATCCTCTTTTTCTGCGGCCAGTGGTATATCTAAGTTATGTACATTTTTGCCGATTTTTCCAGACAAAGTCTTTTTAAAGATTTCATAATATTTAAAGACCTCCTCTTCCGGAAGGGAAAGAAATGTATCACCAAATGATGACAGAATTTCTTTTTCTCCATTGACGCAGCATCCGCGGATGCGGCTGATATTGCATTCCTGGGGTGACATTGTTTTTTTAATTTCCGTGATCTCCCGTTTAAACATACGAAAAGCCTCCATTCATTTTTTTGTTCAGGGAAATTATGGAGAGAAAAAGAATGTTTTTGGTTTTGAGATAGAAAAAAAAGATCTCCACGAGATCTCTTTTGTGTAACGAAGAATGTAGTATGCAAAAATAAGACCATCATCTGTTACCGCCTTGATATCTGCCGTTTCCAAACGGTTGAAATAATGTGATTTTTTCCACCCCCTAATTCTTTCTCTGCTATCGCTCCATATCTTCGACTTTCATTTTTTGTTCCTGTCTCCATACGGCGTCCATTTCCGGCTGCCATTCCGTGAAAGATTCTTCTTCCCTTTCCCAATCATCCAGATCCCGTACCATGTTCATTCCGGGGTCATATTCTACATCCAGATCGTCCGGTTCCCGTTTCTGCGTGACATCCATTTCCGGCTGGCATTCCATATCTGCTCCGGTCTCGCGTTGTATATCTTGTGCAAACATCTGAATGCAGTCGTTACAGATCCACTCCTGAATCTGAGTCAGCCCAAGTCCCCTTGCCATGCTTTCCAGATTTCCGTATATCCGGTCGCCGTATGCAATGGAACAATTTCCCACCCGCCCATCATAAGAATCATTAATCAGTGTAATGCTCTGATGTTCAAGCATCGGATGACTGAAACTGCGATAATCGTTTGCGGTTAATTCCTGTGCGGACTTCCGATCCACTTCCATTTCCTTGCCGTTTTCCAGAATGGTTTTTGTATTGTGTACCTGCATCATATCGGTTGTATCCAGATAACGGCATACGCGATGGCAGGCGTCTCTTGCAATATAACAGACTATCTGATCCGGCTGCAGATAATCACCCAGGATTTTGGGAGTTCCCTGTGTGCGGCAAACAACGGTTCCCTGCATGTTCTTGTATTCTTCCAGGGCTGCTATCCGCAATAGCTGAATAAAACCTTTTGCGTTCATGGAAATCGGAGTTGCCGTATATTCAAGTTGCGCTTCCTCATCCTTACCATGTCCCTGTGTCGGTACGATTAAACCACGCGTCGCAATGGCTGACAGGTCACCTCCATCCATGGAAAGGCCGGTTCGATGAGCCCAGAGCTGTTGTGCGTTATTCCTGGTTTCCAGAAACATCTGTTCAATTTGCTTCCCGGTTTCATACGGGATTTGTCGTTCTAATTGTGCACACTCCTTTTCAAACTGCTGACGGATTTGTCGTTCTTCCGCATTTTGGCATAAAGTATCCGGGATATGATACCATCCATCCCGCGAAGGAACCATCAGATGTTCGCCGGTCATACGTGAGGCATGTGTCAATGTTCCATCCTTGTCCTTGATATAAGGATAGCCACTTCCGTACAACTCCTTCCACTGTTGCTGCAGATCCTGCTGCTGCTGTTCTATTTTTCGGTGCATAGCTTCGCGTATCGGTGCTGTCAGGTACGAATCAGCAAATGGGAGTCTGATACGATCAATGTTTTGTCCTTGTCTTTCCAGGGACTGTATGTGATGCATGCGGTCCATCAGATCGTTTGATAATGCGACCGTGTTATACTGATATTTTTCCAAAAGTTCACGATTTTTAAATTCCAACATAGCCCGTTTCCTCCTTGCTTTTGCAATTATGGGAACGGATTTCATCTGTTTCGGACAAAAAAAATAACGACGGGTTCGTCGTTGTTTCTGTTGGAACAATATACAGATTGATCGTATAAAATTGTATCGAAAGACCTTTCAAAGTTATCTGTCTTTTTTTTTGGCTGATTGTGGATAACCTTGTTTTAGTCCATTATTTTACAACGCTATTGCAATAATCAGACGATTCTTTGGATTACAACACGTAAAAAATCGTCCAGGTTTTATATGTTTCGTTTAAAAAAGAGGAGAAAATCAGCATAAATGAATGAAATGTCCATAAAAAACACCTCATTGTGGGGCAAACATGCACTTTTGTCTTATACGTCCGGGAAACACATGGCAAACCGAATGTCCACAATGGACGGATCTTTCTTCACCATGTTCACCTCACCGCCGATGTAGCGGGCGGGCTGCTGGATACTCAAGAGTATCTCTTCTGGTAATGCTAATTTTCTCATAAATCCTTATTTTACCTACATTTCTCACGTTTTTGCGATGCGTTCATCGCTGTTTTTTGGTTTTTTAGTTCTTTTTCTCTGATCTTCTCTGTAAGCGGAAAAACACAAATTCTTGTCAAGTGTTTTTTCTCTCGGACAGTTTACATAATATTTTTTACTCTTACGACAAAAAAATTTTTTCTGAAATACGCACAATTCGGATTTTCCATTATTTTACGGATAAATCCGCTCTAAATGTACAGATCAGACCGCATTATTATACGGTATTTCCCGCGTTTCCGCAACAGATTCTTTCCCGGAAGCAATTTTTCGAGCTCATATCGTCGAACTTTTTATCAAATTTTCCGAATACTCTTTGAATCCAAGAACCTCTTCACAAACTTTCTGGCTCGGGACAACTTAGTGTTGCATCGGGAAAATTCCGCTGGAATATCCGAGCACGACGGCCTGTTCTTTGATATTGACCTGGCAATGAACCATCAGCGTTGCGTATACATGACACAAATCGTGCCAGTGAAAATCCTCCGGGAGGCAGTAAAGTTTTTTCAGGGAATTGAAACTGAGCTGAAAGCTAATTATATTTCTTGCATAACTGTTTATTTTTATACATATAGGCATCTGCATCATCCAATAACATCTGCATTGTACACGACGTATTACCGGAGGATAACGCCCATCCGCATGCATAGTCGATTGGTATTTGATTTTCATAACTATTTAATCTGTCTTTTTCTCCGGACAAGGATTTTAATATTTCCTTAATTTCCGCCTCACTTGTATGATAAATGACTGCTATAAACTCATCTCCGCCATATCTTCCAACAAAATCCTTTTCTGGAATGACACCGCGCAAAAGCTTTGCGAAATTCATTATTAACTGATCTCCTGCGGAATGTCCCATTGTATCATTTACAGTTTTTAGATTATTTAAATCAAACATTATACATGCTGTAGGATCTGTAATCGTATCTTTTTTACCAAGAAGCTCATTACAGGCATTTTTATTTGGCAGCCCAGTATGGGCATCTATGAATACTTTCTGTTCCAGCAGTCTGTTTTGCATTGCCATCTGCATTGCCCTTAGAGTCTGCATAATAACCAATATCACCAGACTCAACATATCAAGTGCCGACAAAAGCTCTATGGTACGAATCTTTGTAGCAATCTTTTCTGAATAGCTTTCTGCGGCAGAGACAGTTTCATCTGCCATCGTAAAATATATTTCACTCATATTAACAATGTCTGTATTTTTGTATCCCTTGTTTCTTACTGATCCAATTTCTGTTTTCAATTTTTCCCAGTAATCACTCTGGATTTGCAATTTTTCCTGATATTCTTCGTCATTGAGTTTTACCAGATCATAATGTCCATCCTGATATCTCAATCCAAGAAGAATATCATCCAAATATTTAATTAATTCTTCATTTTGGTTTCCTGTAATTTCTAATTTTACTTCGCGCTGTGTAGCTCCACGTACCAGACCTGCATAATTTATTACGCGTGCTGTCCCCTGCAGCCTGCTGATCTGAATCATCATAAAAATAATAAGGACTACTAATATCAATATAAGAAAGCTCTGTATAATACCTATTATATTTTTACTTTTCCTGTTTGTCTGCATTTCACAATTTACCCCGCACCCTCAATCTTTAACAGTTCCGTCAGGATTTCTGCATTTATCCTATTATCCTCTGCACACAAAAACCGCATTCTTGCCTTGTCCTTTTTTGATTTTCATATTTTCCCCCCTAATAAACTCATTATAGTTGCGTCTATGAAATAACATCATAAAAAAACACCGTCTTACAGACAGTGCACCTCATTTCATGCAACTGGCTGCCATTTTACAGGCCCTGTAGCTTTGCGTCCCAGACTTTCATCTGGTTTGCCGATCATCCTTTTTAAGTTTTTAAACTTATGCAAAAAACTAGTTTAATTATACTATAGTGCTCTACTGAACACAAGAAAAACAATACCGCTTTAGCGCCTAAAAGCAAAAAAGAACAGCCGATACATATGCTCGAACTGTTCTTCTGCTTTCAAAGTCCACGCAGCATTGACATTACTGTTTCCTGTGGCTCCAGACAGATGGTAAGATCAATTCTGCCATACAGAGGATTCTGTTTTGGCAGAAGCGCCTTCATTGTATCAACATAGGAGCCGCAAACTTTATTCGGTTGAAACCGAGTCAACTGCATCCGGGTAAAATTTTCTCGATCACCCCTCAAACATCTCCGCAAATTCCTCCGCGAACTCATCTTTCAGCATAAACCGATCGATCATGCCGTTGTTCAGATACCATTCGAAATCGGCTCCTCTCTGTTCCGCGATGAGAATCAGGCGGATCTCCGGATTGATGCGCCGGACCACCTCACACAGTTCGATTCCGTTCATGGTCGGCAGTGTGTACTCCGCGATCAGAAGATCATAGGCTGACGGATCTTTCTGGACCCGGTCGATAAGGGCCGCTGGGTGTGCGTACAGATCTACCGTCTTCCGGCTGTGAGATGCGGCCGCTTTCCAGGTCTTCGCGGACTCTTCACTGGAGACAATCGCAATCTTTTGTACATGCTTCAGCCGTTTCCGGCCGTCAGCTTCCACTTCCGGTCCGCTCTGCGGGATCTCAATGACAAATGTTGTTCCTTCACCCGCTTTGCTCTCTACACAGATCGTTCCGCCGACCGATGTCACCATATTCTGGACCACAGAAAGACCGAGTCCGGTCCCCTGTCTGGATCCTTTCGTCGTATAGAATGGTTCAAAGATCTTCTGCATGGCGTCATCTCCGATTCCGCAACCGGTATCGGATACCTGCAGACAGATCATATCGTAACCTTTTGCCTCCAGTCGGATCAGCAGTTCCTTTCTCTCCGTCTTTTCCATAGCCTGAAACGCGTTTTTGCAGAGATTCATCAGAATGTGTTCCGCCATCCGTCTGCGTCCTAAAACATACAGTGGTTCCTCCGTAATCTCTGTTTTCAACGTGATCGCCGCCGGGGCAAGCTGCCGCACGATAGATACCGCATTCCCGACTTCTTCCGTAAAGTTCAGCGGTTCCAGCCGCACACCGGTATCCTGTCTGGAAAAGGCAAGCAGTTCTTTTGACAGATTCGATGCCTGATCCACCGACTTCGTGATCTCATGGATCATCTCCTGATTCTCGGAAGAAATGGATTCATCATTCTCAAGAAGCTCCGCATAGATCAGCACCGGTGTCAGATAATTGTTGAATTCATGCGCAATGTGGCTCGCCATCATTCCCAGCGACTGGATTCGCTGGTAATGCCGGATCTCGTTGTTTTTCTGGACCAGCATCTCCATTCCATGATTGATCTCTTTTAAATACGTGATCTCCTTTTGCTGGGATTCCGCCAGAAAACGGTTTCTCAGAAAGAACACTGTGACCACCACAAGAATCAGGACATAAGGTATCATAACCCCGATCATCATCGTCATCATGCTTTCCAGTGGCCCCGAAAGTTCCTGGAGCGGAAGTGTGGAATTAATGATCCATCGTTCTCCCTGGATCGAGATCGCCTGAAATGCGATGACACGTCGGACTTTTTTTAATCCCGGATCATCCCATACATAGGTGTCGATCACACCGGTTCCGGAATCTTCTTTTTCCTGTCTGGAGATCCAGGTTTCCAGACTGTTCAGATCCAGATCCGGATATTTCTGGATGCGCCCCTCAACTGCCTCCAGACCGATCTGATTCTTCGCATGGTGCATGATGATATTCATGTTCTGATCCTTTACCGTGGAATATCCGGCCTCACCGATCTTTACCGGCGCGACGATCTTCTCGTACAGTGCTTTCAGATCCATGGCAAATGTAAGGGTACAGATTCCGGACATGGAAGAAACTTCCTTCTCAATATAAAGCTCATACCAGCCCGTCCGGTCCGAAATTTCCTTTCCGGTGATCCTGGCCTTCTGATCTTTGTTCCCGGGCGCCACGCTCATCGTCTTCTCAGCTGAAGATTCCTGAACTGCTTCCTTTCCCGATTCATACTTAAACCTTGTCCCGTCTGGCTCCGTCACTGTGATCCAGTTATAGACATCTGCATTCTTCTTTAAAAAATATGATGTCCACAGCTTGATCCCATTGGACTCTGCCCATTCTTCCGGGATCCCGCGCTGTGAATAAAACAGATCGATCTCATCCAGCTGCTGTTCCAGATAGGAATCGAGATTGTTTCCTACGATCCCGGCCATAGTCAAAAGCTGGCTCTCCTCTGTCCGGATCACCTGCTCCCGGTACCGGCTGTAAAATCTGAAGCCTGCAAGCACCACCACAAGGGATAAAGCGATCAACACCCCAACTGCCATCAGCTTCAGTTTCCATCGATTTAAGAATTCTTCTGTCTTCTTCATTTTTTATCCCTACACATTCAGCATATATCCGATTCCACGCACCGTCTTCAGATACCGGGGCTGCTTCGGGTCATCCTCGATCTTGTTCCGGATCCGTTTCACATAGACGGTGATGGTATTGTCATCCACCACTGCCTCATTCCACACCTGCGTATAAAGCTGTTCCTTCGTAAATACCTGTCCCGGATGCTCCATCAGGAACCGGAACAGGGTCATCTCTCTGGCAGTAAAATTTAACGGCTCACCGTTTTTCAGGCACTCCATCTTTAAGGTATCTACTGTAAACGGACCCTTGCGGATCCCGGCGTCTCCGGCTGCTCCCTGGCTGTAGATCTGACTTCTGCGGATCAGCGCCTTTGCTGTCTGGATCAGGATCGCAGTATGAAACGGCTTTGTCAGATAACTGTCCGCGCCAAAGCCCAGCCCCAGCACCTGATCCATCTCATCGGATTTTCCCGACAGCATCATGACCGGCGTGTGGTCTCCTGCGGCGCGCATTGCCTGCAGCACATCATAACCACCCACATGTTCCATCATTACGTCCAGGATCACCAGATGGAACTGTTGTTTCTTTAAAAGTTCCAGAGCTTCGCTTCCATCGGCTGCCTCCGTCACCTGCATTCCTTCACGGGTCAGGGCGGTCCGCACAGCCAGCCGGATCGCGCGCTCATCGTCCACCAGTAGGATCTTTTCTGTATTCATAAACTTTCTCCTGCGTCATTTTTCTTTCATTATAGCAAAAAATCCCGTTCTGCGGTACAAGATCCGTACTGCAGAACAGGATTTTCATTCGTTATGTATCATTTAGATGGCAACAATGCCAAGAATCACACCGAATACCAGCATGATAAGGCTGATAATGTAGTACGGCGGAATGCTGAATTTCATATGATCTTTCAGTTCTGTTCCTGTCAGACCGATCGCGAGGTAAGTTGCCGGTACTAACGGGCTTACCATTAACGCAAGGTTCTTACCGATCAGCATGGTCAGGGCAGTATTCAGGGAAGCCACGCCATAGGTCTCGCCTACCTGCATAACTAATGGCATAATGCCATAGAAGTATGCATCTGTTCCAACGCAGAGACCAAGCGGAAGCGCCAGAATACCAAAGATGATGTGAACGTACTTTCCGAGAGCCGCCGGAATGATCGCCATGATCGCATTTGCCATTGCTTCCAGCATACCGGTTCCGTCGAAGACACCTACCATAGCACCTGCGGCAAACAGGGTTGCGGAAATGATCAGGGCCGCCGGAGCGTGCTTCTTGATCAGCTTATCCTGAGTCTTCTGGTTCGGGTAATTGACAGCCAGAAGGATGCAGAGACCAAGCATGAAGATTACATAGGATTTACCGATACCTGTGGATAACAGGGCAATCACACCTACTGTAAGTAAGAAGTTGAAGATCAGGTACGCGTTGGATTTTCTTAAATCAGCCGCCTCTTTCTTCTCTTTCTCATCAGACTCCACCTCTACGCCTTTTCCAGCGCCGGCACCATGCCTGATCGCAAACATGCCGAGAAGTACAGCAAGAACAATGTTCATCATCAGGCCGACAACCTGAAGCGGAATCAGCATGTGCCATAACTCAGTGGCATCCATAGCAAGTACTGTAGCCGCTCTCGCTGTCGGACCGCCCCACGGAAGCAGGTTCATAACGCCCATGCAGGCACCTGTCAGGCAGAGAAGGATACGGGAATCAATGTTCATCTTCTTATATACCGGGTACATCGCCGGGATCGTAATGAGAACGGTGACAGCCGTAGTACCGTCCAGATGAGCGATCGTTGCGATCAGCGCTGTAACTACCGTGACCGCAATTACATTGTTTCCGGCTTTTTTTACCAGCCATCCTACGATAACATCAAAGAGTCCGGTGTCTGCCAGAACACCAAAATAAATTACTGAAAAGATAAATAAGATACCATTGCTTGTGGTGGTTTTGATTCCATCCGCAATGAAGTCCATGACCTCTACCGGGGAGAAGCCAAGGATCAGGGCTGCAATGACCGGAATCACCGCAAGTACCACGATCGGAGACATTTTGCCCTTTAAGAGCAGTGCTACGATCGCGATGATCATCAGAAAACCAATAGCTGCTGTCATAATCATCTTCCTTTCTGGATATTTGTTAAATTCCTTACAGATTCATATTTTACAGACAGCAGTTTAATTGTTCATGACTGGAAAATGACAATTTTGTCATATTTTTGCGGTTTCTTCCTGTTTCCGCTTCCGAAATTCCTCTTTGATCTGTTCCAAAAGCTCTGGTCTTTCAATCATGTCGATGCATGTTCCCGCAAGGATCTCCGAACCGGACCGGATCGCTTCATGAGCCCGCTCCGTCTTTCCCGCATCGAGATATTCCTGCGAATGCGCCGCGGTACCCTCTGGCACAAACGCTGTGCGGATGCAGCATCCGGGCACATCATACATAACATTTCCAAAGTCCGTGGAGCCCGTCTTTTCACGCGGTCCGGCGAGCTGTGGTGCCTCAAATTTTCTTGCATTTTCCATGATCAGGTCATTCAGGGTCAGGCACGGGATCTTTGCCTGAAACGGGTAACTTCTCTCTGTCTCACAGGTCGTTCCCGTCATCAGGCACGCACCCTTTATGATGTCCTGAAATCTCGGAACGATGACCTTCTCCAAGTAATCCGTACTATAAGAGCGAAGTGTATACTCTGCCTTTGCCGTCCCGGGAACGATGTTCGATGGACCGCCGGCATCAAGGACCGTATAATGCATTCTGGAATCCTCAAGAACATGTTCCCTCATAAACTCGATCCCCTGAAAAGAAAGAAGCGCGGCATCAAAGGCGCTCTTCCCTTTGTGCGGGCTCATGGCGGCATGGGCCTCTACCCCATGAAAGGTAACATAAAAGCACTCAAGTGCCATACAGCGGACATCGACGCAGGTATTGGGAGCTGCATGCATCATGAGCGCAAGATCAATATCCTGAAAGCATCCTTTCTCCTTCATAATGATCTTTCCGCCGACCGTCTCCTCCGCTGGTGTCCCGTAGATCACGATCTTATAGGGCTGATCCTTACAGAGATCCCGAAGTGCCAGAGCAGCTCCGATCACAGACGGTCCCTGCATGTGATGACCGCAGGCATGACCGATCCCTTTCAGTGCGTCGTACTCTGCCAGGAATCCAAAGGAAGGTCCTCCGTTTCCCTGTTCATAGACAGCACGGAAAGCGGTCGGAAGACCCGCGATCCCACGCTCGATCTGAAATCCCTTTTTCTCCAGATAATCTGTAAGGATCGCACTGGAGCGGACTTCCTCAAGCCCCGGCTCAGCCAGGTCATAAATCCTGTCTGCCATTTTGGTAAGCTCTGCCATGTAAGGCGCAACGGCCTGCTTTATTGTTTCTTTCTTCATATCTCCATTCTCCTGTCACAATTTCGTGAAGATCCAAAGCGATCCGATCCATTCCTGAATTCCAGATCGATCTCTTTCAGCAGTTTTCTAAGCTCCGTCACCATCCGGTTTCTCTGTCTCACGAATGTTGTCTGATAGAACAGGCTCCAATCCGCGGGACTGTTTTCCGGAAGCGCCTTCGCGGAAGCTTTAAGGAGCTGCAGCGGACCATACGCAAAAGAAGTATCCTGTTCATACGCGGAGCCTGTGGAGTGCATAAGACGGCTGAAAACTCCTCCGACGAGACGGCAAAGGCGGTTATGTTCTTCGATCTTCTCCGTTCCCCACATATGTTCAAGCGTTTCACAACGATCCAGAACCTCTTTTAGAAGTGTTTCGATCTCATCCGCCGCCTGTTCATGCTCCTCTGAATTTTTTAACGTCTCAAAGTATGGGAGCCAGGTTTTTGCATAGCCGCGATAATCGGCAGGAAGCTTCTCCTTCGAGAGGAGTTCATACAGCAGAACGCCCACGACTCTCCCATCCCGCAAAAGCCCGTCAAGATCGATCTTGTCAAAGGTATCGTCGATCGTATGCCACCAGTACACGCCGGGACCCGGAGCATCCGAGTGTTTTCGTTCTTTTTTCGCCTCATAACGGGGATTGATGTGATATGGGATCTCTGCGCCCCAGAGCGACTGGTCCGCTCCCCGCCCGATACGCCCAAACATCATTTCCGCCGCCGGATCTACCTTCCGCACCTGCTCTTTCAGCCATTCCTCGCCCTCAAGCCCCGCTGTCCGGATCGCAAGCGTATGGTCTGCTCCTTTTGATCCCAGAAGATCAAGATTCAGGTGAGCGATGCAGTGCTCCTCAAGCTCATCCCAGTGGTGATCACAATACCAGGTGGATCCCATATAGCGCCCGTTGGAATGTCCCGGCCACCAGGCGATCCGCAGTGAATAAAACAGCTCATCCTGATGTTCTTTCATGTAATGGGCAAGCTCCAGAGCCAGCGCATTTGCCGTGCAGTTGTCAAAAGCGCCACGGTACCAGGTATCATAGTGACCGGAGAGCAGGACAAAATCCCTGCTCTTTCCCGGGATCTCGGCGATCGGCAGCGCGACGTTTTTTACGCATGTGTCCACCTCGCTGGAAAGCTGCGCAAAAAGCTGTTTTCCTTCTGCCTCATATGTTTTCAGCTTCCGGATCAGTTTCTCCCCACAGGGCTTTGAGACGGCGACCACCGGCATCCGTAACTGGAACAGAGATGAGTCCATATCCGGAGTTCCCCAGACAGGACTTACCGTGTCCTCATGGACCGCATCCTCGTCGGAGGTCCAGATCTGGATCCACCCGGCCGCTCCATGCTGCTCCAGCAATTTTGCGTAACGCTCATCAAACCCATACCCGAGGACAAGCTTTCCGGCAACCGTTTCCATAAACTGTTTCTGTTCTGAAAGGGAGACTTCCGTTTTTGTTCCGGGATCGTAGATCATCGGAACCTCGACCATTTCTTTTGTGCTCTCCGAGAAAGACCTTGGACGGCACGGGAACTCCTCACCATCTGCGATAAGGACACTGCTCACCGGATTGCTCAGATAAGCCGGAAAATCCTCCTCATGGCAGGAGATCCCGGATTTCTCCAATACCTCAAGAATATACTCGACCGCGCGATACGCCTCGGGTTCACCGGAAAGCTTGTCGAACGAACAAAGGTACTCCAGATGTTCTCTTAAACGCTCCTTCACTTCAAAATCCTGCATCTCCTCTTTTCCTCCGTCTTAATAGCCGATCATGAGTGCCCCAAGCATGAACAGACATCCGAAGAATGTCCAGATCAGGAATAACGGCATCATGAATTTTAACCATTTTACATACGGGATCTTCGAAACAACGAGATACCCCATCAGCGCAGAGGATGTCGGAAGAACAGAGTTTGAAAATCCGTCTCCGAGCTGGAACGCAAGGACGGCTGTCTGTCTCGTGATACCGATCAAATCCGCAACCGGTACCATAAGCGGCATGGTAACCGCGGCCTGTCCGGTACCGGAGGTGATCACACAGTTGACAAGTGACTGTGCAAGGAACATTCCAATGGCTTTTAAGGACTGCGGAAGAATGTTTACGATACTTGCGATCGCATGGACAATGGTGTCAAGGATCATCGCGTCAGATAATGCAAGCTCAACACCGCGGGCAATACCGACGATCAGAGCTCCCACAACGATTCCCTTCGCTCCGTTTCCGAACGTAGCGGCGATCTTGTTTGGGCTATAGCGGTTCACGATACCGCAGAGCACACCCATCGCGATAAAGATCGCCGACATCTCCTCAAAATACCAGCCGAGCTTACTGAGTCCATAGATCAGGACCGCAAAGCCGGCTACGATCACTGCCAGAGTCAGACCATGGGTCAGGTTCAGCGCTTCTTCTGTATCATCGAAAGTAAATTCCTGATCCTCAGGCTCTCCGTAGATGATACTCTTTGTCGGGTCCGCTTTCACGCGTTTTGCGTACCAGGTAATGTAGACCGTATCGATCACCAGAAGAACTCCGAGAATAAAAATGCGGTATCCCATACCGGAAAACATCGGGATCTCCGCAATATCCTGAGCAACACCGACATTGAAGGGATTCAGGATTCCGGCTGTAAATCCGGATGCGGCGCCCATAGCGATCATTGCGGTACCTGTCACTTTGTCAAGTCCCAGAGATGCCGCAAGGGCAATTCCGATCGGCACAAAGATCATGACCTCAGCAGACATTCCCATCGTTGTTCCAAAAACAGAAAATAACAGCAGAAATGCAGGGATCACAAAATACTCGCGGCCGCGGAAGGCTTTCGCCATCTTCTTACAGAGAACTGTGAGGATCCCTGTGGATGTGATGATCTCAAAGGAGCCGCCGATAATAAGGATAAACGTAACTGTGCTTGCCGCCTTTACGATCGCCCTGTAGATCAGTGCCGGAACGGTTAAAAAGCTTACCGGATGAGATTCGACATAATGGAAGCTCCCCGCTTCCACGAGGGTTCTGTTTGTCGCCTCATCCGTATACCGGGTATACTCTCCGGCAGGCACAACATAAGTGGCTGCGACTGCCAGAAGGATCAGCGCTACAAGGATCACAAATGTGTGCGGTGCCTGAAAAGGCTTTTTTTCTTTTAATGGTTTCATACTTCCAATCCTTCCTTGATTTGTTTTCTTTCTTAGACTATAATCAAGATGTAAAATTAAAGCAAGTTTAATATTTTTATTGTTTTATTTAATATTATTTATTTTTATGCGAAATTGCAAATATTTATTCAGGGAAAGGACCAGCGAAACGCCATGGATATGCGGGAACAGCTCTATATGCTTGAAATTGAAAAACACAGGGGAATTAAGGATGCGGCGCAAGCCCTGCATATCTCTCCGCCTGCCCTCAGCATATTTTTAGGAAATCTTGAAGAACGCACCGGGACAAGATTTTTCGACCGGATCGGGAAACAGTTTGTCCCAACCGAGGCCGGAAAGATCTATTTGGAACATGCAAAAGAAATGATAAAAATAGAAGCCCATTATGAAAATGAACTTCAAAAATACATGGGTGGCTCTTCGGGAACGATCCGTTTCGGAATCCATCCCAGAAGAACACTTTATCTTCTTGCGAAGGCGCTGCCTGTTTTTTCCGCCCGCTATCCGGACGTGAAGCTGGTCCCATACGAGGAATCTACTGAGCAGATGATCCGGCATCTGCTTGCTGGAGAGCTTGATTTTGCCATCGTAAACGAATCCTCCAGCCATCCGCTGCTGGAATACCGTCCTCTCTATGAGGACTATATGGTCGCTGTTGTCTCCGCCGGGCACCCACTGTGCACCGGCGCGGCAAAGAAAAGCCGGAAAGATCCATGTCCGAGGATCAATCTCAAACGATTTAACGGGGAACGTTTTATCCTGCAAAAGCCGGATCAGTCCTCCAGGCACTACACAGACCTTGCCATCGCTTATGATCACGCCGAACCGGGACAGATCTTTCTCCTCGAGAATCTTGAATCTGCCTGTCAGCTCGCCGCGGAGGGCTATGGGATCGCTTTCAACTTCTACCAGTATATGAAACATTTCCACTATCCCAAGCCTGTCCGCTGCTTCCGGATCGGAAATCCGGCTGATACTACCAGCTACTCCATCGTTACGCTGAAAGGAAAACAGACACTTCCGGCGATGGAGGAGCTGATCCGGCTGCTGCGGGAGTCCGCGTGAGGGCTATTGATTGTTCATAAGCATAAAAGAGTGGATAGTGCCCCGTTCAACTACGGCAGGCAAAATGCCCAACACATAGCGGCTGCATCTATCCACTCATATTCTAAGTATATACAAAATAGCGGAAAATTGCAATGGGGGTATGGATTTTTTGATTCACGTGAAAATTTCAAAAGTAAATTCCGTTTACTATCATTCGCACATTCGTGTCTTTTTGTGTACCAGGGAATTTTTCGGCATTTCCCGATATACAAAACAGGCAGCCGACCCATCCCTGAATCAACTGCCCATTCCCGTTCATCAAATATCCAATTTTTAAATTTTCTTCTTCTCTTCCTTCTCCAAAATCTTCGCCTCTTCCAGCATCTCTTCTGCCTCTTCCTCTGTCTCCTCCGGAGTCTCATCTTCTACCGGAAGTTCACCGATACTGATAAAGATCCGGGCGACGGCAAGGGGAATAAAACCTACACAGGCGCCGAGGGCGTTGCCGAAGGCAGCTACACCGGTGACACCGAGGAGAGCGCCGAGGAAGAACATAAGTACCGTGTTGCTGTAGAGCACCGCTTTTCTCTTAAATTCTTTATCTTTCGTCAACGCATACTGCGTCCAGCCGAGGACGGATTGCTTGAAGTTGTTTGTGATGAAGACCGTCGCGCTGTTGAAACCATCTGCGCCGGAATATACACCCCACTGGAATGCCGAGCAAAAAAAGATCGGGTAAACGCCCGCAATCGGCGAGAACCAATCCGGCAGCAGGGCCGTAAGTCCGAGACCGGCCGCATCCACCCAGATCGCCAGCTTCCGCATATGTAAGTTTGTATAGTTTGTCAGCATATAGGAAGCGATCACACCGCAGGCGAAAATCACCATCGCCAGCAGACGAAGTCCCAATTCCTCCCACTCCATAAATCGGACGTTCGAAGCCATCTCCATCAGGTTTCCCGTCTGTGCGGAGCCGAAGACTCCGGCATGGGAAAGGATTGCATAACCGCCGAGGAAACCGCCCACAAAGGAAATATTCCAATGCAGGATCGCGTCCAGACGTCTTTGAATCGTTTTTATCATAATCTGTACCGCCTTTCTGCGCATGATTATATCGTGACTTCGTCACTCACTAATTTCGCCGTTCGCCATAACCGTGCAGGCACGCTTCTGACTCACTATCGCTCATTATATCATGAATAATCTGCCCCTTCAACATAAAGCCATGTTCTAAATTAACCTGTTGTGCTAGATAAAATAATATAAAGAAACTTCAACAAAATGTGCTATCCTATTTGTAGGCAATACAA
>NZ_WQPW01000160.1:0-546 GCF_018785465.1 Clostridium sp. MCC328 | reverse complement strand
TAGCCTCCCACCTATCCTGTGCATGCATTACCGAATCCCAGTATCAAGCTGGAGTAAAGCTCCATGGGGTCTTTCCGTCCTGGCGCAGGTAACCAGCATCTTCACTGGTATTTCAATTTCACCGGGTGCATTGTCGAGACAGCGCTCAAATCATTACGCCTTTCGTGCGGGTCGGAACTTACCCGACAAGGAATTTCGCTACCTTAGGACCGTTATAGTTACGGCCGCCGTTTACTGGGGCTTCAATTCAAAGCTTCGATTGCTCTAACCTCTCCTCTTAACCTTCCAGCACCGGGCAGGCGTCAGCCCATATACATCACCTTACGGTTTCGCATAGACCTGTGTTTTTGCTAAACAGTTGCTTGAGCCTATTCTCTGCGGCCAGATCTCTCTGGCACCCCTTATCCCGAAGTTACGGGGTCATTTTGCCGAGTTCCTTAACAATGCTTCTCCCGCCGGCCTTAGGATTCTCTCCTCATCCACCTGTGTCGGTTTACGGTACGGGCACATGGTACACAATAGCGGCTTTTCTCGGCAGCTGGAATC
>NZ_WQPW01000027.1:0-18783 GCF_018785465.1 Clostridium sp. MCC328 | reverse complement strand
CTATTCAGTACCTTCATAGTTACGTGCAAAAATCCATTCCAGATCAGCTTCGCTGATGGGATTTTTGCCTTCCAGCCTATATTTTCTTACGGTCAGCGCAGCAAGTGCGCAGACCTACTAAACAGTTACGGATAAATTACTTATTGGTATTTGCCAGAATGATACGGCAATATGCATTTTTGAATATGATCACTATATTTGTATAGAAATCGAGGATATTTACATGGAAAAAATGACTGGAAAGGTCTGGGTTCTGGGCGATGACATCGACACCGATATCATCATCCCGACCGAGTACCTTGCATTAAAGACCATTGACGATATGAAACAGTATGGATTTTCCCCGCTCCGCCCGGAGCTGGCTGCCCAGATCAAGCCCGGTGACATCATCGTTGCCGGAAAAAACTTCGGCTGCGGTTCTTCCAGAGAACAGGCACCGGAGATCATCAAAGCGTTGGGAATCCAGTGCGTGATCGCGAAATCCTTCGCGAGGATCTTCTTCCGCAACTCCATCAACAACGGCCTGCTCCTCATTGAACAGCCGACACTCTACGATGACATCAAGGAGGGCGATACCGTATCCGTTGTGATGAACGAGCACATCGACTACAACGGAAAAGAGTACCCGATTGCGTCTCTTCCTGAGAATCTGATGGACATTATCCGCGCAGGCGGCCTTGTCAAGGCCATGCGCAAGCTGAATGGTTTGGACTGAACGGGAGGAAAACGAAATGGGAAAGACTGTAATTGAGAAGATCGTTGAACATAACACCGGCAGGTCCGTAAAGCCGGGCGATATCGTGACCGTAAATGTTGACCGCGTCATGATCCACGACATTTTTATTCCGTTCGTGGCGGAGAAATTTAAAGAGATGGGCTTTGAAAAGCTCTGGGATCCGGATAAGGTCGTTCTGATCTACGACCACCTTGTTCCGGCAAGCCAGCTTGACGATACAAGACATTTCCATGTCGGCGATGCGTTTGCCGCAAAATACGGCATGACCCACGTCCACAGAAGTGACGGAATCTGCCACCAGTTAATGACAGAAGCCGGATATGTAAAACCGGGCGATGTTGCCTTCGGTACAGACAGCCACACAACGACCTACGGCTGTGTCGGCGCATTCTCCTCCGGAATCGGATATACGGAGATGGCCAGCATCCTGGGAACCGGAACCATGTGGATCCGTGTGCCGGAGACCATCAAAGTCGTCATCAACGGAAAACTGCCGGAGAATGTTATGTCCAAGGACGTAATTCTCCGTCTCATCGGTGATCTCGGCGCGGACGGCGCTACTTATAAGGCTCTGGAGTTCTCCGGAAGCGCAGTGGAGAGCATGACAGTCGCAAGCCGTATGACGATCTCCAACATGGCCATTGAGGCCGGCGCAAAGTGCGCTCTGTTCACACCGGACAAGAAGACGGCGGAATACTGCAATGTTACCTTAAATGACTACCAGAAGAGTCTTTTCGGCGACGCAGACGCAAATTACTGCTGCGTGATGGAATACAACGCCGAGGACTTCGTTCCGGTTATGGCATGTCCGTCCCAGGTCGACAAGATCCGCAATGTCAGCGAACTTGAGGGCACAGAGATCGATCAGGTATTCATCGGTTCCTGCACAAACGGACGTCTTGAGGATCTGGCTGCGGCTGCGGAAGTCTTAAAAGGAAAGAAAGTCGCGAAATTTGTAAAGCTCATCGTGACTCCTGCCAGCCGAAAGATCTACAGACAGGCCGCTGACCTTGGAATCCTTGAGACACTGGCCGAGTCAGGTGCTATGATCACCCATCCGGGCTGCGGTCTCTGTTGCGGACGCGCGGGCGGTATCCTGACCGACGGCGAGCGCGTTGTTGCCACCAACAACCGCAACTTCCTCGGACGTATGGGAACATCCAAAGTCCAGATCTATCTCGCCTCCCCGAGAACGGCTGCGGCATGTGCGGTGGCTGGTAAGATCGTTTGTCCGGAATAAGCCAGTCAGCACAAACGATAACTACAAAGTAAAAACAGACTCGTTATATCGAATCATAAAAATCCGGTAATCAGGATATCTCGCAATGATACTTTGCGGTTATCTCCGATTACCGGATTTTTTATGTAAGTGTTATATAATCAATCTGAACACTTATGTGCAAGACCTAATAGCGTTTTTAAATGTACTTTCATAAGGTTTTAACCGACAAACCCCTGTACGAAGGTCTTAATAAACCAAATTGTCTGCGGTTGATAAATAATATCAACCAAGAATGCGCCAACGATAGGAACAATCATCATTGCGCGGCGGGACATGCCATAACGCTCATTCACAGCAGTCATGTTCACAATTGCTGATGGAGTAGCACCTAGACCATGGCCGCACAGACCAGCACACATTACAGCTGCATCGTAGTTCTTTCCTAACAGGCGGAATACTACAAAGTAGCTGACAAGAACCATGAATACTACCTGACAGATCAGCACCACCAGAACACCACCGATCAGACCAGCTAATTCCCACAGTTTCAGCGTCATCAGTGCAATAGACAGATACAGCGATAACATAACATCTCCGATTCCATCAACTAGCGCAAAATCGAAATTATAAAAATTAAATTTTTCATTAAGGTTGCGAACTATTACCGCTACAAACATTGCGCCCACATAAGTAGGAAAGCTCATTCCGATGCACTTTCCAATCCAACCGGAAACCATAGTTCCCAACGCCATGCAAACAAGTAAAGCTGTTACATTTTTTATTACATCCAGGCTGCTCAGCTTTGTTGCTTTGGCTGCGTTGACTGTATTAATATCGCTCTCGAAATTTTCAGATGCATCCGGTTTTAAATTGTATTTTACAATTAAGCGCCGCCCAACCGGACCACCTACCATAACAGCACTGATTAATCCAAACGTTGCTGCTGCCGCTCCTACCAGAGGTGCTGCTGTATATCCCATATCCGCGAATGTACTGCCATAAGCAGCCGCTGCACCATGACCACCTACCATGGAAATAGCGCTGGAGAGCAATGCATAAGGAGCCTCCAATCCAACCAGCTTGCCTACACCGATGCCGATCATATTCTGAAAAACAGAGATAATACCCGCAATCAGCCAGTAAACAATAAGTAACATGCCACCTTTTTTCAGTAAACTGATACTTGCGCCCAATCCAACTGTTGTAAAGAAAGCAAGCATAAATGGCGACTGATACATACTGTCAAACGAAAATGCAAATGTTCCCGTCACATGACCAATAAAAGTGACAAACATAAACAGGAATCCGCCAACAACAGGTGCTGGAATACAATATTTTTCCAAAAATTTAACCTTGCTCTTGATAAAGAAACCGATAAGCAATATCACAGCAGCCATGGCAACTGTCATAATACCATCAGCCTTGATGGTAAAAAGGGAATCAATGACCTCAAACGACATGTGCGCATCCTCCTTTTTTTGTAAAGCAGACAAGTTTTTTATTTTTCACGTGCTTTCGTTGCAAACCCCATCAGATCACAAGTCAGGCGAGCCGCTGTGTAACAGGTAGTGTCACCTTCATCATCATATTGTGGAGCAACTTCTGTCATAGCCATACCAACTACATTGCAGTGGTTCGCAATCGCTTCCAACATCTCAGTTGCTTCATCGTATGTAAATCCACCCAGCATAGGAGATCCTGTACCTTTCGATAACGGATAGTCCATAGCATCAATATCAAAATGGATAAACGTATTACGGCCAGCTTCCAAATTCTTTAAAATTTCTTCAATTCCAACACGACGATAATCCTTAACAGAATATATTTTATCGCCATTTGCACGTGCTTCCTCAAAATCAGCAGGTCCACTGCTTCCTATACCGCGAATGCCCAGATGAATCATTTTTTCCACATATGGCAGTGTGGAATTATTTCGCATAGGTGAACCATTGAAATATGGCTGACCATTCAGCGGTTTTGTCCAATCCAGATGGGAATCAAAATGGATGATGTCCAGTTGGGAATAACAATCTAATCCTTTTACAGCTTGATGACCGACTGAACAGTCACCACCTAAAACGATAGGCATAACCCCCTGCTTTGCCAGAATGCGAACTGCTTCTTCCAAATTTTTATTCGTAGCAGTTAAATCACCCGGAACATAATCACAGTCACCACAATCTACCACGCGCCACAGATCGGTATCCAGATAACTCTTATTACGCTCAGGATCATAGTTGCCGCCCTTTTTCATGCGGAAGCGGGTAGATGCATTGCGGATTCCACGCGGTCCAAGGCGACATCCTGTTTTTCCCTGAATCGCCAGATCAAATGGCGCGCCCAAAATAGCGATATCTGCATTAGCGTGATGAATATCATAGCAGATCGGTACTTTAGCAAAAGTCGCAATACCAGTAGGTGCCATATTTAACGGTGCATCTTGTACAGTAAAAGCATTCATAATAAACCTCCTATTAGTCACAATTTTGAAACGCGTTTTGTTTTTGTGTCTTTCTGATATCATTATATGCTATTTAAGAAATAAGTCAAGGTTTTGTTATCTATTTTGAAATACAGACACTCACGTGAAACAGTTTATTTCTATTCTATTACATGCAGATTGACTTTTTTCAGGCAGTTTACTATAATGAAACTACATTAGTAGTTGTCTAATAAGTCCGCGCCTTTACTGCGCTGATCGCAAAGTGCCACCACACTCAGAAAATAGACACAGAAAAGGAGTAATCTTTATGAGCGATACGAATTTTATTGAATCCTCCACACCTATGGTAAATTCGGTACTTCATGCCACAAAAATTCTAGATTACTATGCTTCCCAGCGCCGGGAATATTTAAGCCTAACTGAGATCAGCCGCGCGATTGGTCTGCATAAAACAACCGTATACCGTATTTTGCGCACACTGCAGTCTGTAGGCTGGATCGAGCAATCCAGCACCAATGGACAATACCGGTTGGGCAGCGGTATTTTAATGATTGCATCTGCCGTGTCTGTGCACTATACCACACGCCAGCTAATCAGTGAAGAAATGCGCCGCTTGTGTGATTTACACAATGAAACCGTCGTGCTTTCCTCTTTGCGCGGAGATACGGGCATTTGCGTGGATCTTGTAAAAGGACATCATAATTTGGGAATTTCAAGTGAAAACGGTTATATTGTACCTTTAGATTGTGGTGCAACCGGTAAGACTTTGCTGGCTGCACAATCAGATGAATTGGTTGAACGTCTAATTCAAAATTATCCTGGTCTGGAAGAAAAGCTGCGTAATCAAGTAAAAGAAATCCGGCAGCGGGGATATTGTATCTCCGAAGGGGAGGTAGATGAGGGCGTCGCTGCCGTAGCAGTTCCACTTCCTATGCCGGATCATATTTATACACTAACCTACTCCGGACCTGTTGAGCGTTTACGCGGTTTAGATTATATGGTTCTGGTACATTCATTGCAACAGGCAGTTAAAAATATATTATTAAAATGTGATGGAAAAAGAAAGGAAGCTCTTTAAAACCTTTTACTCAGTATATTTTCTAGACAAGCAAAGTCTTGAATCAAACTGTTTCCATTGAAATAAAAATCCGATAATCGGATACTGTACGATTTTACTGGTGCAGTTATCCTGATCATCGGATTTTTCTATATGCGTATAAGATTATTATGCCTTATCTAATTTTTTAAGTGCCTTTTTAAATTGGATTGAGAACAAAATCGCCGTGAATGTCACTGCGATCGCATCTGCGATCGGCTCCGCCATGTAGACGCCCATGGTCTTGTTGCTGACAAACCTCGGAACGATGAAGATTAACGGAAGCAGAAGCACGAATTTACGCACAACCGCCACGATGATCGAGCATACCGCATATCCGATGGCAACGAAGGTCATCTGGCAGGCGAGCTGGATTCCAAAGAGGAACATCGCACCGCAGTAGATCCGCAGAGCGCCTGCGGTGAAGGAAACGAGTTCTGGATCGGAGCTGAAGATTCCCGCGAAGGTTGCCGGGAAAAGCTGGACAAAGAGCCAGAACAACGTGGAATAGATCAGGGAGATCACGAGATGGAGCTTGAATGTCTTCTTCATACGGTCGATATTTCTCGCTCCGTAGTTATAGCTCATGATCGGCTGCGCTCCCTGTCCGATTCCCTGAAGCGGCAGCATTGCAAACTGCATCGTACTTGTGAGGATCGTCATGGCACCGACTGCCAGATCTCCGCCGTACTTTAACAGGGAAGAGTTAAAGCATACCGAGATAACACTCTCACTGGACTGCATCACAAACGTAGAAAGTCCCAGCGCAAGACACGGAAAAACGATAGACGGAACCGGCTTTAAATACTCCTTTTTGATCCGTAAGAAGGTCTTCTTTCCGGTCAGGAACGCGAGAACCCAGCCGCAGGATACTGCCTGAGAGATGATCGTCGCGAGAGCCGCACCCTTTACGCCCATGCCAAGCCCGAAGATAAAGAGCGGGTCCAGAATAATATTGCAGACAGCGCCGATGGTAACCGTCAGCATACTGGTCTTTGAAAATCCCTGAGCCGTGATGAACATGTTCATGCCTAACGTCATCTGGACAAAGATCGTTCCGACAGCGTAAATACTCATGTAATCAACGGCATAGCCGATAGTGTTTTCACTGGCTCCAAAAGTCAAGAGCATGGAGCGGCCAAACAACAGTAAGACTGCTGTCAGGATCGCAGAAATGATGATCTGAACCGTAAAACAGCCGCTGAGAATCTTTTCCGCGGAATCCATATCATCTTTTCCCATAAAGATCGACGCTCTCGGTGCACCGCCGGAGCCGACGAGAGCCGCGAAGGCGGAGACCACCATAATGATCGGCAGGCAGACACCGACACCGGTCAGGGCGAGACTTCCGCTTCCCGGGATATGTCCAATGTAGATCCGGTCAACGATGTTGTACAGCATGTTGACGATCTGTGCGATGACAGATGGAACGGCAAGCTTAAAGAGGAGTTTTCCGATCGGCTCTGTCCCAAGAAATTCTTTACTGTTGTTCATGCAGTTTTCCTTCTTTCCTGTAATCTGAGATGTTTGAATTGATCCGGTTCATAAGTTCGAACAGCATCCGGTGCTCTTCCGGGGTGAATCCGCGGCAGATGATCTCGGCGGCCCGTTTCTGGACGTTTTTCCCGTCAGAGACCATCGGCGCAGCAGCGTCCGTGAGTTTCAGATGGATCGTCCTCCGGTCCGTCCCATAATATTCCCCGGTGAGCAGTCCGCGCTCTTCTAATGAGCGGACAGACATGGAGACATGGGACTTTGTGAACGCCCGCTTCTTGATGATCTGGGCGGCAGTGTCGAACTCCGGATTGTTGGCGAGAAACAGCAGGATATTGAATTCCATCTGGGTCAGCCCGTATTTTTTGCAGACCGGATCAATGAGCCCCGTATAGAAATCCCGGCTGTCCGCCATAAAATCAACAAATTTCATGTGTATCACCTCTGGTTCAAAAGTGAACTGTTCTATTTAGAACTATATTAGTATACGAGAATACTCTACAAAAGTCAAGAGCAACGGCAGATCTAAGCCTATCCAGACGCCATATCCAGACTTCATTTTTCACATGATGTCCTTACCTGCACTACAGATTTTATAAAAAAAGAAGTGCCTTTTGTGAGACAGGGAATTTCTCGGAATTTCCTATTACATCAAAAAAATCCGGCAGTCAAGTTGTCTTACAGAATCAAAAATCCCTGTAAAATAACCCAACTGCCGGATCTTTCCTTTATATTCGATCTGTCTTCATATTTTAATTAAACTTCATCGAGATCCCACGGCTCATCAGAGCATGCCAGACGATCTCCCCTGTTTCCAGAGACTTTTTCACGTCGATGATCCTCTGGTTCTCCGAACCGCGGAATGCCAGTGCCACGCTGTAAAGTTCCTGGACAAACTCGCCGTCCACGAGGACATCGATCAAGCTTAACATCTCATCCGTACACTCGCATCTCGCCCGGCTCTCACCGAGAAGCTCTTTATCGAAAAGATAACCGGTATAGCACCAGATATTTTTCTTTGGGAATCTCTCACGCACTTTCTTTAAGAACGGAAGAAGTACCCGCTGGTTCTCCGGCTCAAAAGGTTCTCCACCAAGAAGCGATAATCCATCCACAAAATCCGGCTCCAGCGCCTTTAATAACATTTCTTCCGTCTCTTCCGTAAATGGCTTTCCGTATCCGAAATCCCACGCCACATCATTAAAGCAATTTTTACAGTGATGTGTACAGCCGGACACAAAGAGGGACACGCGGACTCCCTCACCGTTTGCAATATCACATGTTTTGATCTCTCCGTAATTCATTACAGGTGCAGTACCCTTTCCTTAATTTCCTGTGTTCTGCCCTGATTCCAGAACTGTGTTCCGATGTATCCGCAGGTACGTCTTGCAACGTTGAGCTTGCTCTGGTCACGGTTTCCGCAATGCGGGCATTCCCATACGAGCTTTCCGTCATCCTCGATGATCTTGATCTCGCCGTCGTAGCCGCATACCTGACAGTAATCGCTCTTCGTATTTAACTCCGCGTACATGATATTGTCATAGATGTAGCGGATGACCTGAAGAACAGCCGGGATATTATCCTGCATGTTCGGAACTTCCACGTAGCTGATCGCTCCGCCCGGGGACAGTGCCTGAAATTCAGACTCTAATTTTAACTTACTGAAGGCGTCGATCGGTTCCGTTACATGTACATGGTAGCTGTTCGTGATGTAGTTTCTGTCGGTTACGCCCTTTACGATACCGAAACGTCTCTGGAGACTCTTCGCAAAAGAGTAGGTTGTGGACTCCAGCGGGGTTCCGTAGATGCTGTAATCGATATTCTCCGCCTCTTTCCACTTCGTGCAGTAGTCATTTAACTTCTGCATGATCTCAAGACCAAGTTTCTTTCCTTCCGGCTCAGTTAATTTCTTCTCAATTAAGCTGTATACACATTCCCACAGGCCTGCATATCCCAGAGAAAGTGTGGAATATCCGTCATAGAGGAGCTTGTCGATGGTCTCACCTTTCTTTAAGCGGGCAAGAGCGCCATACTGCCAGAGGATCGGAGCCGCGTCGGATAGAGTTCCCTTTAATCTCTCATGGCGGCAGCGCATTGCGCGGTGGCAGAGTTCCATTCTCTCATCAAAGATCTCCCAGAACCTGTTCATGTCTTTTCTTGCGCTGAGTCCGATATCAACAAGGTTTACCGTCACAACGCCCTGATTGAAGCGGCCATAATACTTGCGCTCGCCTTCCCGGTAGTTTCCTGCATTCGCAAGGTTTCCTTTTACATAGGAACGGTCCGGGGTCAGGAAGGAACGGCAGCCCATGCATGTATACACATCGCCCTTTAATTCCCGCATCTTCTTCGCGGAGATGTAGTCCGGAACCATGCGCTTTGCGGTACATTTTGCCGCAAGCTCTGTCAAATAGTAATACGGCGCATCCGGAGTGATATTGTCCTCATCGAGCACATAGATCAGCTTCGGGAATGCCGGTGTGATCCATACGCCGGCTTCATTTTTAACGCCGAGATATCTCTGTTTTAAGGTCTCCTCGATGATCATCGCAAGGTCTTTTTTCTCCTGCGGATTCTTTGCCTCGTCGAGGTACATGTAAACGGTAACGAACGGTGCCTGTCCGTTTGTGGTAAGGAGTGTTACGACCTGATACTGGATCGTCTGGATTCCCTTCGTGATCTCTCTGCGGAGACGCTCCTCCGTGAGCTTATCGATCTGATCCTCTGTCACAGCAATTCCAAGATCCTTCATCTCGCCGATCACTTCCTGACGGATCTTCACTCTCGATACCTGAACGAACGGAGCGAGATGCGCAAGGCTGATGCTCTGTCCGCCATACTGGTTGCTGGCAACCTGCGCGATGATCTGGGTCGCGATGTTGCAGGCTGTGGAAAAGCTGTGCGGGCGCTCGATCAATGTCTCGCTGATCACGGTGCCGTTCTGCAGCATATCCTCCAGGTTTACAAGATCGCAGTTGTGCATATGCTGTGCAAAATAGTCGGAGTCATGGAAGTGGATGATTCCCTGCTTATCCGCCTCAACAATATCTTCCGGAAGAAGAAGTCTTCTCGTGAGATCCTTGCTGACTTCGCCAGCCATATAGTCACGCTGTACGCTGTTGACCGTCGGATTCTTATTGGAATTTTCCTGCATAACCTCTTCGTTGTTGCACTCGATCAGGGACAGGATCCGGTTGTCCGTCGTATTTGCTTTCCGCACCAGAGAGCGGTCATAGCGGTAGCGCACATAATTTTTTGCGATCGCAAAAGCACCGATCGCCATCAACTGGTTCTCAACCATATCCTGGATCTCTTCTACAGACACAGCACGTCCCAGCTTATTGCACTTGTACTCTACATAATCTGCGATATCCGTAAGCTGTTCCGGTGCCAGATAGGCATTTTCTGTGGCGTTGCACGCCTTCTGGACCGCATTTACGATCTTGAGCGTATCAAAACTTTCCTCCGCTCCGTTTCTTTTGATGATCTTCATCCCTGATTCCCCGTTTCATTTCATTGTGTTGGCAGAATTGTCCGCTTTACGCACAACTGCCGTTGCCTGTTTTTCTCTTCTGTCTATTCTGCTAAAAAACACAGCTGACCTACAGGTCCGCGCATTTACTGGCCGGCCTCAGGCATGTACATTTCAGTTGCTGATAGTTTTCTTGGTTGTATATACAGTTTGTTTTTTCAGAATTATACAGAAATTTTATCTGATTTAGATATTTTATGATTGATCTGTCAGACCTGCCGCCACGAGTCTCTTAAGGCGGTCATGTCATGTTCCCGCCACGTTATTTTTAGTCACTCACGCGAGAACGATTCTATTATAACTGTATTGTTCCCGGATTGCAAGGAGTACTGCTATATAAATATGATATACCAAAACCATATATATGGTGAAAAATTCATGATTCAAAACTATATATTGTTGTTTTTTGAATACAATCTACAAGAAGAGTCCCCGCCGGGATCGTCCCGGAAAGCCCTGAAAAGGCATATCCCGCGAGCCATTTTTCTGCCGTTTTAAGCGTCCAGAAAGCCCGCGGGACTGTTTTCTCTGCTCTTTTTACTTAAATATGTCTGCGCCATTCTTCAAGGCGGTAACGCTGTCTTTTCTTTGCGTCCTCCAGTTGTGCCAGCATTTTCGGAATATCTTCGTTAAAAGTTCCCGCAAGCACTACATAGTTGGACGCGTGGTTTGTCCGGAAGATCGTTCCGGGAGAATCAATGTGTGTTAAAAACAGCTCCATTTCCTCCACGATCTCGTCCGGGGTGATAAGCTCCATCTCCCCGCGTTTTACTTCCTCATTCATCTGGGTCCCCTCATAGAGGCGCAATGTCAGGAAGGAGGCATACTCCGGATTCATCTGATTGATCAGCTCCGCCGACTTGATGGCATGTTCCCGGATCCCTTTTCTTCCGCCGAGGCCGGAGATCAGCGTCACAGAGGTCTTGATGCCGCAGCGCTTCAATTTCTGTCCCGCCGCCGCAATCTGGGCCGCCGTCACATCCTTATGGATATGCTCCAGAACACGGTCATCGCCGGATTCCGCTCCGATATAGACCATCTCGAGTCCTGCTGCCGCTAAGGCTTTTAAATCTTCCTCAGACTTTGCCAGAACATCCTTTGCAGTCCCGTAAGAGGTGATCCGCTCCACGTACGGGAAATTTTTGTGGACATAGGCTAAAAGCTCTAAAAGAAGTTCTGTCTTTACCACCAGTGCATCACCGTCCGCAAAGAATACACGGCTGACATACGGTCCGTAATAATCGCGGCATTCGTCCAGATCCTTCATGATCTCTTCTTTTGTCCGCACTCGGAATTTTTTCACCCGGTACATGTTGCAGAAGGTGCACCGGTTATGGGCACAGCCCACAGTCACCTGAATAATTAAGCTTCTCGCCTCGCTCGGCGGGCGGTATACGGTTCCTTCGTATTCCATATGATCACTTTCCTTTCCAATTAAAATGCCCCAAGTCTGTCCAGCCTGCTCAGAATATCTGCCCGTCTCTCATCAAACAGCAGATTCTTATTGTATTCAAAATATCGTTCACACTCATTTTCCTGTAAGAACCGCACGGCCGGGGCGCTGGAGTTCAGTTCTGTGATAAACACCACCATCTCCTGACTGCTGCCGAACGTTCCTTCCATGAAATCAAAGGCATACTCCAGTGTCTGTCCGGCATGAGCGCACAGATCCTCAAGTTCTGTCCGTTCGTCACCAAACAGCTCCCGGAACCGGTCGAATATCTCGTCACCCCCCGATAAAAGCTCTGCTTTCACAGTCTGAAGGTATCGGTTCATATCCGCTGCGATATCGGCACAGCGATATTTTTCCTGTCTTGTGAGAAGGCCGGCTTTCTGTTTCTGCTCGGATGCCGCGGTGAATGCCTCGATCTGATGGGAGAAAATGTTGATCGGAGTCTGCGGCACTGTCTTCATCGTTTCTCCGGCCTCCGTTTTATCTTCCAGACTTCTCTTGAATGCTTTCAGCTCCCCAAACAGCACTTCCAGATAATCCTCTTTCTGCGCATAAGCCTTAAACTCCACATCAAGCTTCGCTAAAATCAGGCTGATGATGGAAAGCTTCTCGTCAAACGGTGCCTTCGCCGCCTGCTCCATCAGGCCCTCATTGCGTTTTCCTTCCAGAACTTCATCGATCTGGTATCTCGCCTGATACTTCTTATATAATTCCAGATAGTTCGCAAAATCTTTTGCGATCCGGGGATGCTCAATGTACTGCACTACAACGTCCCGGTCACAGATAAGATCCACCTTCTCGCAGACCTTTAAAAATCCGGAGAGATCTTCCCACCCACGAGGTGTCGCAAAAATCTTGCCATCCACAGTTGTCTCCACCTGGTAAAAATACTGCGGCTTTGCGGTGAGGAATGACAGGATCGCCGGATGGATATCCGCCTGCTTCGCGTACTCTTTCCAGACCTCAAAATCCGCCTCCACATCGATCTTTTTGATGCGGTCTAAGGTCGCGATATCAAATTCCCGCACGGATTTATTGTATTCCGGCGGGTTTCCTGCTGCCACGATGATCCAGCCCTCCGGGATCTTATGATTTCCGAAAGTCTTATACTGCAAAAACTGCAGCATGGCCGGGGCCAGTGTCTCGGACACGCAGTTGATCTCATCGATGAAAAGAAGTCCCTCGGAGAGTCCTGTGTCTTCGATCTTATTGTAGATCGCCGCGACGATCTCACTCATGGTATATTCCGTCACATGGACATTCTTCCCACTGTAAGTCTTCTCCGAGATAAACGGGAGACCGATGGCACTCTGTCTCGTATGGTGTGTGATCGTGTAGGAGACGAGACCGATCCCGCACTCCCGCGCCACCTGCTCCATGATCTGGGTCTTTCCGATTCCTGGCGGACCGATGAGCAGCACCGGGCGCTGCCGCATGGACGGGATCTCGTATTCCCCGTGTGCGTTCTTCGTCAGATACACCTGTATCGTATTTTTAATTTCCTGTTTTGCACGCTTGATGTTCATATTTTATCTCCCATCCAACACTCTTCCGACGTCCTCCATCGACTCCGGGTCCAGAATCACTTTCATCGCCCAGGGCGGAACGTCCGCGTCAGTATAATTATCCCGCATAAACACGAAGGCCGTGTCATATGGCGGCATTTTCACCGGAAATGTCCCATATCCGTCCGTAAAATAGAGAAGTCCCCGCAGCCTGCTGAACTTTCCCGCCTTGATCATCTGGTCCACATGCAGGAATGCCGGGCGGAAATCCGTCCCGCCCATGCCATGGAGCTCCATGTGGTCCATGTAATTCCGAAGGTTCTCCTCGCTCTCGATCTTCACATCCTGCCGTACTTTATCGTCGCACTGCAAAATGTGGATATTGACCTTCTTAAAGAAGCTCTCCGACTGAGCCAGCACCCCGTAGGTCTCTTCCAGGAATTTCTTCACCAGCTCCCCGGAACATGACATCGAAGTGTCGATAACGACCACAAAATCCTCGATCCGCCGGACTTCCTTCGTCTCAAGGGGCTCGATCAACGGCATATTTCCGTATAACTGCATGCCATAATTGTAGAATACATAGTCGAACGCATCCAGATCGATCTGGACTGTCTCCTTCAGCACCGAAAATTTCTGCAAAAATTTCCGGTAATCGTACCGCTCCCGGTTCTCCACCGCCAGCTGATCCATCAGCTCCCTGGAGTCATCCGCCGCCTCGTTGGAAAACGCCTCCATCTCCGCCTGCATCTTCTCCCGCTTGTCATCCCAATCGTTTTTTCGATTCCGGTTGGGATTTGGGGACTTCTTCTCGTCCTCTTTCTCCCATCTGGAATGATCGTCCCGGCAGAATTCCCGGCAGAGCCGCTCATATTCGATCTCCGAAAGCTCCATCTCCTGCATAGTGTGATAGATGCTCTCCGCGTTCAGTACCTTGATCTTTTTCCTCAGACGTCCGTAAAATTCCGCCCGCACCGGGGACATCGGCAGATGGACGCAGGGCTTGTGGATCCCGTCGATCAGGGACTCCACAGCGATATCGCATGCCAGATTCCAGTATTCCTCCGCCCGCTTTTTTCTCGACCATGGGTGGACAAAGAGACAGTGGAAAGTCTCGTGCAGGATCATTCGATTTACATAAACAGGATTTCTCCGGTACCAGCCGCAGATGTATCCTGTCTCAAAAGATAATAAGGTTCCGTCCGTTCCGATTCCCTTGATGCTGTTGTCCGCCACCGGGAACAGACCATTTAAGGCCACGTCGAGAAACCGCATGGAAAGATACAGCTCATTCCTCGCGTTCCGTATGATCTCAACGCCGATTGCCGCCAGTTCTTCCAGCGCGCCCTGCTCTCTCAGGATCGGCGACCATGCCGCATCTTCTCTCATGACGATTTCTGACCTCCTCACAAATCAAAATCAAACTTTTTCTTCTTTACGCCAAACTTCTTCCTCTGGATCTCCATAAACATCCCCAAAAGCTCCGGCAGATGCTTTTTCGAGATCTCCGTGATCAGCCCCGACATCTTATCCGCCGTCAGCGGATTCTTTTCCGGTGTTAAATACTGTCCCGCAATCCATTTTATGGTCTCCGGGTCCTCAAGAGTTCCAAGAAGTACCTCATAAAGATTCTCCATAAGAAACTTTTCATATTCCTTTTTCGCGCTCTCCCACAGTCCTTTCGGATACTGCAGCCGGGTCACCGCGATCTTCGATGCCATGAGAACCGATTCCTCTGCTTTTTCATACACAAACATTTTATCATACCTGTCAAATCGGAATTTTCGTCCCTCAAAACAGTAGCGATACTTCTGCCCTGCACCGTGGATATTGGATACCGTGATCCTGGCGGGCGTATTTTCCACCGCCTCGTCGTAGTATTCCGGGAAGATCACACGCGCAGTCTCTGTCTCCCCGTTCTCTTCCTCAAAAGTACTTGAAGCCAGCGATGTTCGTGCAGAGTCCGTGTCTCTCTCGTCCTGCATTCGATTTTGTCCGCTCTGTATAAACACATGTACTGTGACTCTCTCATTGATCTCCGTCACAAAATCCCTGAGTGCCGACTCTTCATCCACCCCCATATGCACAGTCAGACTCCTGATATTCCGGCAGCCCGTAAACACACCGCCGCCGACTTCCCGGAGCGCCCCGTAAAAATGGATCTCCTGAAGCTTCTCACATCCATAAAATTCATATCTTCCGATCCGGGTGAGTGTCCGCGGGAGATAGACTTTCTCCACCGTGCTCCCCGAAAATACCTTGTCTGCCAGCTCTGTCACCGGAAGTCCGCCCAGACTTTCCGGTACCACGCAGACGGCGCCTGGTGCCAAAAGTTTTGTCACACAAGCGCCCCCATTTTTCTCTTTAAATTCAAATTCAACATCCATATTCCAGTTACACTTATTATAATTGTTCAGCAGACCAGAACAATTAGTTCACAGACCTGCCGAACAGTTATGCTTATTCTTCAATCAGTTTATTTAACTTTCTCATCGCACTGAACCGGTAATAATATACCAGGAATGCCAGCGAAGTGATACTCCAGCTTAACGGATAGCTCGTCAGCGTCGTGTACAGTCCCGGATGGACTGCGCCTGCGCCGAATACCCAGAGCACACGCAGGATACAGGTTCCAACACAGATGATCAGCATTGGGATCAGGGCATCGCCCACGCCGCGCAGCGTACACGGATATACGTTGACGCAGATGTAGCAGAACCAGAACGGCACCAGGAAGCGGATAATACTCATGCTCTCCGCCATGACATCCGCATCATTCGTAAAGAGATTGATGAGTACCGGACCTGCCGTAAACATAAACAGACCGAGTGCCGCCGTGATGATCGTCGACATGAGAAGTCCCACGTAGGTTCCCTTCTTTAAACGTCTGATCTTGCCCGCACCGAAGTTCTGACCCGCAAAGGTCGTCACGGAAATTCCCATGGCATCCATAGTCATCCAGAAAATACCGTCGATCTTTCCGTAAACCGCCCAGGACGCGATCGTATTCGTTCCGTATCCATTGATGTTTGCCTGAATCAGGATATTGGAGATCGAGTACATCATGGACTGGAGTCCCGCCGGAAGACCGATCTTTATGATCCTCTTTAATAATACCGGCTCCACACGGAGTTCCTTCGGGATAAAACGGTAAGATTCTTTTGTCCGGATCAGCGTTATCATAACGAGTACTGCCGATAAAAGCTGGGACATGATCGTCGCAAGCGCCGCCCCGGCAACTTCCATATGAAAACAGACTACAAACAGGAGATCCAGAGCAATATTGGTCAGGCAGCTCGCCACAAGGAAATAGAGCGGTCTCTTCGAATCTCCCACAGCTCGCAGGATCGCAGCGCCCATGTTATAGACCAGATTTCCTATGATACCCAGAAAATAGATCCTGAGATATGTCACAGAATATCCAAGGATCTCTTCGGGAGCACCCATAGCCCGGATTGCAGCCGGAGTGAAGATCTCGCCGATCACTAAGAGTGCCACACCGCCGGCCAGCGCCAGACAGAACGATGTGTGAACCGATTTCTGCACCTGCTGGTCTTCCTTTGCCCCATAGAACTGGGATACAACGACAGCCGCGCCGGAAGACATTCCGACGAAGAAGCCAACCAGCAGGTTGATCAGTGTTCCCGTCGTACCGCCTACCGCGGAAAGTGCCTCTTTTCCCACAAACTTTCCAACGATCATGGCATCCGCCGTGTTGTAAAGCTGCTGGAAAAATGTCCCGAACAGGATCGGAAAGAAAAAGAGCAGGAGCTGCTGCCAGATCACGCCGTCCGTGATCCCGTTGTAGCCTGCCGGATGATTCTTCTTAAGTGTCATATCTTCACCCTCTACAAAATCCGCCATGCATGGATCCCGTTTGCGGTCTTTTCTGAATGCATGGCAATTGATACTTCCGCCCTGTATCTGTCGGCTGCGGACACAGGGCGGAGGTATGATTGATCAAAGGCCGGCTCTTTCGCCGCCTTTAAAGGTTCTTTTTATGATTACAGGAGATTCTTTCTGAGTTCCTCGCCGCTCTTTGCGGAAAGGTATGCCGGCGGAATGTCAAGAATGGTCTTGCATCCGCTCATTCCCTCCTGTTTCATGCGGAATGCGGCGCGGGCACAGCAAACGATCACGGATGAAGTGAACTCCGGGTTGGAATCCAGTTTCAGACGATACTCGATCACATGTGTATTCTCCTGATTCCATCCAGTCTTTCCGTTTCTGATCACGAAACCGCCGTGCGGAAGCGTGGAATGGTCGCGCTTCATCTCTTCCTCGCTGATGAAATGAACCGTTGTATCATAGTCGGAGAAGTAGTTCGGCATCGTTACGATCTCTTTTTCGATGCGTGCAAGATCAGCGCCCTCTTCGGCAACAACATAGCATTCTCTTGTGTGTTTCTCTCTTGTTGTGAGTTCCGGAGTCTCGCCGTTTCTGATTCTCTCCAGCACGCTCTCAACCGGGACTGTATACTGTCTTGCGTCCTTCACGCCATCAATGCGGCGGATTGCGTCGGAATGCCCCTGGCTTACACCTTTGCCCCAGAATGTATAGTCTTTACCATCCGGGAGAATTGCATTTGCGTATACACGATTTAAGGAGAACATACCCGGATCCCAGCCTGCGGAGATCACTGCTACATTTCCTGCTTCCTTTGCCGCTGCATCGACAGCTGCAAAATGCTCCGGAATTCTCGCGTGTGTGTCAAAGCTGTCCACTACGGTGAAATATTTCGCATACTCCGGTGTCTGCACCGGAAGATCTGTCGCACTTCCGCCGCAAAGGATCAGGACATCGATCTTATCTGTCATATGTTTCGCTTCGTCCGCATGGTAAACCTTTGCGCCTTCGGTCAGGATCCTGACATTTTTCGGATCTCTTCTTGTAAATACTGCCGCAAGCTCCATATCCGGATTCTGTTTGATGGCGCACTCAACGCCGCGTCCAAGATTTCCATAACCCATAATTCCGATTCTGATCGTCATATTGTTCTCCTCTTCTTTCTTTATTTAACGTCACTATCTCCATTTTACCAATAGGCCGTTATAGTGTCAATTGAAATAAGTTTAACGAATTTGTCTCCTGTTTCTTCCAGATACACCTGCAAAACCTGCCACCGGAAGGTTCTTCTGGGAACACGGCAATGAAAAAAGAAACAACGGAATCCGAAATCCTTTTTCTCAAAGATCCCTGAGTCCGTTGTTTACATATTTTGCAACTATTCAGTACCTTCATAGTTACACGCAAAAATCCATTCCAGATCAGCTTCGCTGATGGGATTTTTGCCCTCCAGCCT
>NZ_WQPW01000159.1:0-819 GCF_018785465.1 Clostridium sp. MCC328 | reverse complement strand
GAAACACCGGAAGGCGGATTATTATACCCTTAAAGCCGAAGTCCAAGCACAGATTCAGGAAATATATCATTCGCACAATGGAGTTGACGGCTATCGGAGTATGAAAGTTTATCTGGAGCGTAAAGGTTATTCTTACAGTAATACCACCGTTCATAAATATATGAACACAGAGCTTGGTCTCCGTTCGGTTGTCCGTCCAAAAAAGCCGGGATATGAGCATGGAAACCCGCATAAAGTATTCGATAATAAGCTGAAGCAAAATTTCACAGCAGATGAAATCAATCGAAAATGGTGCACGGATTTCACCTATCTGTTCCTTGCAAATCATGAAGTACGCTATAACTGCACTATTATAGATTTGCATGACCGGAGTGTGATTGCCAGCATAACAGATCGTAACATTACCAGTGATCTTGCGATCCGGACGCTCCGAAAAGCGCTGGAATCGCAGCCAACAATCAAAGATGGCCTTATCTTACATTCTGACCAGGGCTCACAGTATACGTCCAAAGCATTTACCGAATTCTGCGAATCGGTAAATGTGACACAGAGCATGAGCAAAGCAGGATATCCGTACGACAATGCACCGATGGAGCGTTATTTCAATACCTTGAAGAATGAATGCACAAATTTGTATGAGTTTACAACAGAGGAAACACTCTATCAAAAGGTAGAAGAATTTGCATACGTTGATTATAATCATGTTCGTCCACACAGTTATAATGGTTATCGAACCCCATATGAAGCAAGGACGGCAGCATAAATTGATAAGCACTATTTTTTTAGCCACAAGTGTTACAAAAAAGCTTGACCACAACA
>NZ_WQPW01000026.1:0-3890 GCF_018785465.1 Clostridium sp. MCC328 | reverse complement strand
AGGCTACATGGGTCAATTTTGGGATTCATGGTACAGTTACCAGTTCAGATACTGCTCCGTGAATAATTCAGGCTTATTTTCAAAATCCGCTGGGACAGTTAGAAACTATCTGGCATCTTCTTATTTCTCTCACACTCCTCGTGCATAATCATGATCATACATGCATTGGTTTTCTGCAGTAGCACAATGTGATGTGCAATGGCAGGAAAATTTAAAGGACATAAATTAAGAACATCTTGAATTATTTTTCCAAACGCCTATAATATTGATATGTTATCCATTTTGATGACAAATCTTTACTATCAACCGTAACGCCTCTGGATAGTTTATTCTATCCTCTAACAGTTACCCCCACAATCTGACAGATATTGTTTATTCCGGATATTTGTCAGCTCACAACAAGAAAGAACAAGAAAGGCAGAAGCAAATGAGTTACAGTGTATATCTTCCTAATTACTCCATCGGTGAAAATTGTTACAAGGAACTTCCATACGTCGCAAGAAACTATGGAAAAAAGGCAGTCGTGATCGGTGGTAAAACAGCCATGGAAAAAACAAAAGATGCACTCTTGGAAGGCATCAAGGGCTCCGATCTTGAGATCACGGATTTCATCTGGTACGGCGGTGATTCCAGCTACGAGAACGGCAATGCATTGATCGCGAATCCGGCTGTCCGCAACGCAGATATTATCTTTGGTGTCGGTGGAGGAAGAGCCTGCGACACCGCAAAATATGTAGCAAACGAACTTGACAAACCACTATTTACCTTCCCGACCGTTGCCAGCAACTGCGCGGCCGTGACTGCCATCTGTGTCATCTACAATGCCAACGGCACCTTCCGGGAATATTATTATCCGAAGCTTGCGGATCATACCTTCATCAATACCGCCGTGATTGCGGATTCTCCTTATGACCTCCTCTGGGCCGGAATCGGCGACGCACTCTCCAAAGAATGTGAGGCTGTTTTTTCCAGCAAAGGTAAGCACTTAAGCCATACTCCGTTAATGGGTGTCCAGCTCAGTAAAGTCTGCACACAACCGCTCCTGGATTATGGAAAAGAGGCACTCGCATCCTTAAAAGCGCACAAAGTCAGCGATGCCCTCATGCAGGTCACTTTGGATATCATCGTCTCCACCGGTATCGTTTCCAATATGACGACTCATATTCCGGATTATTACTACAATTCCTCCCTCGCGCACTGTGTCTATAACGGCTCCACGATCACGCGTCATGGTCACGAACACCTGCACGGCGAAGTCGTATCCCTCGGTGTTCTCTGCCTGCTCACCTATGAAGGCGCGAACGCTCTCCGTGATACGATCATGAAATTCAATGCCAGTATCGGTCTTCCGGTATGCTTCGATGATATCGATATCACTGAAGATGAATTCGATCTCATGGCAGATAGAATTCTTACTTCCACCGAATGGCAGTACCGCCCGAAGGATGTGACCCGTGAGAAATTTATTGCATGCATGAAAGAACAGAATAAGATCGGACAGGAATTTAAGAAACAGACAGGCTCTTTATAAAATTTTCTTGATATATCTCCTCAATTACACCTACAGAACCTGCCCTGACAGCGTCTACGAACACATATCATCAAAAAACAGCCCGTAACTCCGGCGAAAATAATAATGCCGCTGAATTACTGGCTGTTTTTATCTCAGTCGAGAAGACTCCCACCTCTTCAAGTGGTGAGTCATAACAAATAAGTCTCAGTGGGCGTTAGTTCTCCGACCGAGATAAACGCTCCGCGAGGATGCACAGTGATTCTGTAAAGAATATGTCAGCTTGCGCTAACCAGAATTACGCGCCAAGTCTCACGGACGTTCGACTTGAACTCTGTATCTGCGAAAATGCACAAGGCATTTTAATTATCCGGAAAATTTATCACTGTAACGAATGTGCATATCCTCCCAATCCATAAACAATACATAAAATACTCTTCCGTATTGCCGACTCTCCACAATTCTTCCATGGTCAAGTACCGAAAGATAGGATCCATCAGCTTTTCGAAGCTGGAAATGAATATAGGCATTTTCATTACCGTCATCAATCTGTTTCCAAATACTTGATTCTATCTGTTGCCGCTCATCTTCCCGAATCAGATTACGAAAACTTTTCTTTGTGATCTGAAAGAGTTCATCTACGTTTTTATATCCGGCCATATGAAGAAATTCGTTGTTAGCATAAAAAAGTTCATCATCTTCTTTATCTGCTCTGTATATAATAAATGCACCCGGAAGATGTTCCGAAATGTCTTTAAGGGCAAATCCCAACTGTTTGCGAACTCCAGATTGAAGACCTTTCCTGTAAGCCATACATCCATTTTTTCCGTGAAGCTTTATTTCATAAAGAGCTGCATCTGCACAACGCAAAAGCTGGGATCGATTGGAAGCAAAGGTAGGATATTCCGCATAGCCAAGAGAAATATAAAATTGATATTCTTTACCCTTGCATGAGAATGTCTTAGGGAGCTTGATGAATTGCTGCAGTTGTTCTTCTGCTTCTTCACAGGTACAATTTCGTAAAAGAATACAGAATTCGTCACCACCGTTTCTTCCCAGCAATGTATCCGGTGGGAAAAAGTCTTTCATACTATCTGCCAGACTCTTTAATGCCTTGTCACCGTAGACATGTCCGTAAATATCATTAATAAACTTAAAATCATCAATATCAAGGAGTCCGGCTACAAAATGCATTTTCGGATTTTTATCCATCATTTTTTCCGCTAATTCATCAAATCCATAGCGATTGTTAATTTTAGTAAGAGAATCCGTGTGCGCCAATATTTGAAATTTATTTTTGTTTTCTTTCGATACCAGCCATACCCTGGTAAGACCTGACAAAAGCAAGGTGACTGCCATAAATATTCCACTGACTGTCGCAATTAAACAATCATTCCTCCATCCGCTTTTAGGAGTTACTTCAAATCTCCATTTTCCCCCTCCAATCGTAAATTCATAAGAAACAGGAGCAGTCATTTGACCATCTGACTGATAAACAACTTTATAATCGTCACTCCAGGGAGCGTCTTTTTTAGAAAGTCTATATTCATATCCAAAATTCGAAAGTGCTTCAATTGAGTTTGAAAAAATATCAGGAACGCGCAAGATAACAATCGTAAATCCCCAGAAATATTCTTGTCCGTTTGCATTTTTCAGGTAAATTGGATTGCGAACAGCAATTCCATAGCTGCTCTGTTTCAATTCGAATGGTCCCTGTGTAATCAGTGTATGATTGTCTCTTGCATAACAGGAAATTTTGCTGCGGTCCTTATCATGGAACAGGTCAATTTTACCTGCCTCGTTTCCCTCTGCAGGATAAATATCTGTCACAATACCATCCGGAGCAATCTGCACACTTTCAACCGAATCAGACATAAGATTTTCTGCAATCGTGTCAAAGTGATTGATCTCTCCATCTTCACTGATTAAGATCTGCTTCAGAGCATCCGTAATTTCGATCCCATTCGTAATCTCATTTTTTATCCGTTCACCATAGGTTGTTGCATTTAATTGTGCTGTTGTGCGTCTCTGTTCTTTTTCGTGGGTATCTGTTTTCCATACAAGCAAACCGGCAAGGCATATGCCCAGTAAAAAAACGCTAAGAGGCACAAGTATTTTTTTCTTCACCTCATTCACCTCGTTTTATACATCGGATTTTTTCATAATAAAGCATTATAGCACAAAAATCAGAAGTTGCTTGTTTTTTCTGAAAAAATAAATAATTTTTGATCGCACATGATGTCTCCTGCGATGAACAGATCGGAGCCTGGACTTCGAACCGTTCGAGCCCGGCTGGGCTTGAACATAGAAAAAAGAGCCATCCATCGGATGACTCTTTTTTCTATCTCTTTGAGAGCACGAGACGGGATTCGAACCCGCG
>NZ_WQPW01000158.1:0-280 GCF_018785465.1 Clostridium sp. MCC328 | reverse complement strand
TTCTTCCTTAGAAAGGAGGTGATCCAGCCGCACCTTCCGATACGGCTACCTTGTTACGACTTCACCCCAGTTATCAGACCTGCCTTCGACAGCTCCCTGCTTTCGCTTGGGTCACTGGCTTCGGGCATTTCCGACTCCCATGGTGTGACGGGCGGTGTGTACAAGACCCGGGAACGTATTCACCGCAGCATTCTGATCTGCGATTACTAGCGATTCCAGCTTCATGTAGTCGAGTTGCAGACTACAATCCGAACTGAGACGTTATTTTTGAGATTTGCTC
>NZ_WQPW01000157.1:0-211 GCF_018785465.1 Clostridium sp. MCC328 | reverse complement strand
ACTGTGGGGACGCAGAGGGATAAGATGACCGGGGGACAGATTCCCGGGCAAGCGCAGGAGGTGTCAGGCAGGCAAATCCGTCTGACAAGCCAAAGGCGTGACGCGGACCGAACTAAAGTAGGGAAGCATCCGATTCCAGCTGCCGAGAAAAGCCGCTATTGTGTACCATGTGCCCGTACCGTAAACCGACACAGGTGGATGAGGAGAGAAT
>NZ_WQPW01000156.1:0-411 GCF_018785465.1 Clostridium sp. MCC328 | reverse complement strand
GTAAAGGTCAAATCCTTCGCCCCACGCCAAATACAGCGCCGCTCATTTGCGGCGCTTGCTATAGCACTCAGCCGGAAGATCTTTTGACCATGGCATAAGACTTTCTAACTCTTTTTTATCGACACTTCCGTCGATACGGATGATCTCAAGCAGTTCGGTTAATAGATGCTTTACGTAGTAGTAAACATTCAGACCATTTGCCCGGGCTGTTTCGGTAATGCTGTAGATCATTGCACTTGCCTGTGCACCACGTACTGTGTTCAGCGTCATCCAGTTCTTACGGCCGATCGTAAAGGTTCTCAGTGCGCGTTCACTGGCAAGATTATCGATCGGCACTTCCCCATCACTCAGGAATACCTTCAGATATTTTTCCTGATTCAGGCAGTAGTTAATCCCTTTTGCGGTTTCGCC
>NZ_WQPW01000002.1:0-43132 GCF_018785465.1 Clostridium sp. MCC328 | reverse complement strand
TTGTATTGCCTACAAATAGGATAGCACATTTTGTTGAAGTTTCTTTATATTATTTTATCTAGCACAACAGGTTAATTTAGTCTTTGCATATCAGCATTTAATACATGTTGAACATTTACAGATATCTCTACAATCTCATCATCTGACACCAAAATCTGTACTTTTCCATCAGGAAGAAAAATTTGTGTTTTTTCTCTAAGCGTATCTAATCTTTTCGATATCAAATTAGCAAGCCAATAGCCATATGGCAAATAATTGTAATTTCTTTCATTACATGCATATCTGAGTATTCCGTTTGAATAGTGCATCCTTTTCGGAAATTCAGGGTTCTTCCGCAATCACCCGTTTTTTACTTCCAATGAATTTATTTCTGTGATAAAATATTGGTATCAAATAAAGGCGGTATATGATAATGAAGAATGATTCGTTAAAGTTGGATATGTTTTTCCCGGATGAGTTGCTGTCAACTACTTCTGTTAACCATGATGACAGTTCTATTCATATTAAAATGCGATCCAAAACACATTCTTCCAAATGTCCAGAGTGTGGTCAGGAAACCCAAATTTATCATGGGACATATTTACGCAAGGTTCAGGATTTGCCGATTCTTGGAAAAACTGCACGACTTCATATAACAGCTCATGAGTATGTTTGTAATAATGAATCCTGTTCAAAAGTTACATTTGTTGAAGATTTTGACGGGTTTCTCAGTTATTATGGACGCATGACAGAACGATGTGCTGATTTCATCTGCATGCTGGCCATGGAAACCAGTTGTGAAGGATGTGCCCGTATCTGTCGAGCAATGAATCTTCAAATCAGTGGAGACAGCGTCATCCGCCTTTTAACCAAACGTTATCGTCTGCAGCCTGTCTCAGAATGTGGAAGTGTCATTGGTGTTGATGATTTTGCATTTAAAAAGCGACATACATATGGAACGATCATTGTAGATCAGGCTACCCATAGATCTGTTGCGATTCTTGACGGGCGTGATGGGATGAGTCTCAAGGAATGGCTTAAGAATAATCAGCATATTAAAACAGTTACACGAGACAGGGCAAATGCCTATTCATCTGCCATCCAGGAAATTTTGCCGGATGCTATGCAGATAGCGGATAGATTCCATCTGCATCAAAACCTTTTGGAAGCTATTAGGAACACAGTTAATTCTGTTATTCCTGTAGATGTCCGAATTCCTATAAATTATGAAAAAAAGGAAATGACCGCTGAGCTCGAAGAGACTTGTAAAAAAAATGCATTGCAATGTGGATAACCTTTTAGATTACAATGAAAAAAGTGTACAGTTATACAATGCGATCCACGAATACTCAGAAGCAGGGTACAACAAATGTGAAATATCTAAAATGCTTCATTGCAGTAGGAATACAGTAGCGAAATATCTTGAAGGTAACTATGATTCTTTATGCTGCAAACACTTTTATAGCGGAATGGATCAATTTTATGATTATATCATCAAAGAACTATCATCTGGTGTGAGTAGAAAAGATGTTTTACGACGTCTCATCCCAAAAGGTTACAAGGGCGGTCATACAGCTGCTTATGATTACATGAATAAGATCATCGAACGTTTTCATATTGATATTGCGGTATATAAAAGTTCCTCATCCGATGCAATTCAGAAAAAGAAAAAGCTTCAGAAATATGATCACCTGTCAAGAAATGGTATTTTTCGTTTTCTTTGGATGAATCAAGAGATAACTGATAGCCATAAATCATATCTAGTGGAGACTTATCCGCAACTTAGAACTCTGATGTCATGTATTCGGGAATTTCGGGAAATTTTTCAACGAAAAAGCATGCCTTGCTTATATCTGTTTATTGAAAAACATAAAAACAGCGATCTTAAGGAACTTTCCCGTTTTGCTTCCGGACTGGAGAAAGATTTATCTGCCGTAGAAAATGCTGTAGCCAGCCCCCTATCGAATGGTTTTGTTGAGGGTACAAACAGCAAATTGAAAATGATAAAACGTACCATGTATGGTCGTTGTGGTAAGGAGCTATTAGCCGCAAAGCTTATATTGTCAAATGGATAAAACGGGTGATTGCGGAAGAACCCTATTCAAACGGAATATGCAACTTTCACTGTTGATTTTGAGGCAAGACTGCCGGAATATCTGCGTAATGCGCTTCACCCAGAGGTTGCAATAGCATAAATCACTATTTTGTTAGCTGAAATATTGAATTTTCAAGGTGCGAAGCCCATTTTAGGTATGGGAAGTCTTAGTCAGGAATCAAATATTTTCGTAAATTATCCCATTAGTTCCTTTAATATATAAACTGTATGTTTAAGTCCCTCTTCAACAGTGAAACTATCTCTATACCCCAATTGCTTAATTCTATTATTGTTCAACGACGAATTATTCATTGGATTAAATGCTTTTAATTCATTCTCTGTTGGATCAGCAATTATCAATTTCACATTACCTGCTTCAGCGTATATTTTCGCCATCTGTCTTATCGTTGTAATTTCATCATGGCCTATATTATATGCCTGCCCTTTTTCTCCTTTTAATAATGCTGTAAGTATTTGGATGGCACAATCTACCGAATAACAATATGATCTTTTTTGTAATCCAGAGCTTTTCATAACAAGTTTCTCTCCAGTTGCTGCTTTAAATGCAAAATCAGAAGAGATACGTTTATCTGCTTTTTTTGCAGACGGTCCATAAATATGACCTGGCCGTGCAATTACGCAATCCACACCAAATTCCGACGCATAAGACTTGCACAGCATTTCCGAAGCTCTTTTAGCAACAGTATATGAAGACCGAATATTGTCAATATCTACTTCGCCATAATCACCTTCCATAAATGACTCTACCGTCTTTTTGTTTCCATAAACTTCACTTGAAGAAATATAAAGCAGTCTTTGAGTTCCATTATTCTTAGAATAATTCAATAGTGCATGTACGCCATCAAAATTTGACAAAATAGTTTCCACAGGTTTTTCTGTATATAACTCTGGAGAAGCCAATCCAGCTCCAGAAATAATATAGTCTGGTTTTATATTCAAATCTATTTTTTTTAATGCATCATAGTGAACGTACTCAACCTTATGACATCCATCAAATCTAAACTGGAATTCTTTTTCACTTCTTGCTCCAACGTATACCTTATCGATTTTATTATACGTAACAAGCACATCAACTATTGCAGAACCTATCAATCCTAAACCACCAGTGACAAATATTTTTTTTCCATCAAGTTTAGTTAAATCTGAATTTTCAACCGCCCTCAGCAAATCTGCTTTGTAAAGTGTAGATTCTAATAGCCTCATAATTCGCCTCACTTTTTTATCCATTCATCATTCTTTGCATTTAATAAAGCTTTAAAAATCTCAATATCTTCTACTGTAGTAATCTTAATATTTTTTTCCGATCCTTTTGAAAAATAAGTCATATAGCCATATTTCTGCATCAATGAACATGAGGCAGCCATATTGGTTACTCCATCTTTAATTGCTTGGTTGTGAACCTTCCACAGTTCATCAAATGCGTACGAATGCGGTGTTTGGGTTCGCCACAGTTCATCTCTATTTAAAGCTTCGTTCGATTCTATACCATCTTTTGAAACAAAAACTACTTCTGTAGTAGGAATCACGGCAACCGCAGAACCATATTTTTTTTGCTTTACAAGATTATCTGTAATCACATCCTGCGGAAGCATCGGCCTATTACCATCATGAATCATAACAACAATATCACTTGTCGATTCATGATCCTCCTTAATTGCTTTTAAACCATTATAGATTGATTCCTGACCAGTGGAACCTCCCGTAACAATTTTCTTAAGTTTTGTAATATTAAACTGTCTTGCATATGCATCAAGGACTGCACTCCAGCCTTCAAGGCACGCAACATAAATTTCATCAATACTGGGATGCTGTTGGAATGCTTCTAATGTATATATAAGAATCGGTTTATTTTCAACAGTTAAAAATTGTTTGGGCAGGTCTTGATGTGTCCTTGTTCCCGTTCCTCCAGCAGTTAAAATAGCAATATTTTTCATAGCGCAATTCCTCACTTAATACTTTGATATCCATACTCATTTGGCAAAAGTTTACTACATTTGCCGCTATTTGATTTCCAATTCGGATTAGGAATTCTCCAATCTTCGTTATAAATACATTTTAAAATGTCTTCTGCATTATCTGGAACCGGGACTGCTACACCATCAACGCTAATTAGTGTGTCACGCGTCGAATTATAGTTCCTATCTACCGCAGCTTTACCGCAGATTAAATCCGGCATCTCCTTCATATCATCTATCTTAACGTGCTGTTTTTTACGGCACGTTTTTATCTGCTATATTGACTATTCCCATTTTTTCCCATATAGTCTTTTCGTAACCAATAAAAAAGAGAAAGAACAGCCCCTCCTACAGTTCGTTCTTTCTCTTCACCAATTCAAGTGCTGCAAAGCAGGTCCTCTGCAGGGCCATGCCCTAATAAATGGTTACCTGTCATATAAGCAGTCACTTCGCATCGTTATGCAATTACTATGATAAGAAAAAACTTACTGTTATGCAAGATATTTCGTATAAAAATTTCATCAAAATCTCTGTTTGACTCCTACATGGATAAATTTCAGCCCTGTCTTGAGACCTGCCCCATCTGTGGAAGCACCGGTAACTGTCATATCCACGACTACTATGACCGTTCCCTGATTGATTTTCGGTTCGGAGCTCCAGAAATATACAGTCTTTGTGTGATGAGGGTCTTCTGTGACAGCTGTGAGCACGCTCATGCAGTCCTTCCGGATGTCATCATCCCCTATTCCGTCTACAGCCTGCTCTTTGTTCTGCGTCTTCTCGGACAGTACTTTGCAGGCCGTTTTACCGTGGAACAGCTCTGTGAAAGATATGGCATCTCACAGAACCAGTTCTACAAGTGGCTCGCCTTATGGAAATCACACAAGCAGGACTGGCTTGGGCTCCTGGACAATTATGCAGTCTCTGACCTTTCCTTTCTCAAAGGCATCCTTCTGGCAGACTCCTTCTCGGATTTCTCCATGAGGTTTGTCCGTTGTTTTACGTATTCCTTCCTACAGTCCCATAAAAATCCAGTTCCTGCCGGTCTGAAAAACGCACGCTACCATCAGCTGGTGTTTGCTCCTGACATCTCCATCTTCTGACCACACGACTGGGGGATGGATGGCTCCGTGATCTCCGCTTATGATAAAGAAAAACCTAAGAAGGAGGCTTTTCCCATGAGCAAAGACACTGAAACTCTCAAACATGACGCCGAAGTGGCTCAGTTCCGCTTCGCCCTGATAGCTCCTGTCATCCAGGGGCTTTATCCTGATGCCTCGGCTACGGCTTACTACAAAAGGGTCACCGCGTCCCCGCTGACCCTTCCTGATGGTTCCACGGTCACCTACAGCTACAAAACACTGGAAAAATGGAAGTCCCAGTACAAACTCGGTGGACTGGATGCCCTGATGCCGACTGTCAGATCGGACAAAGGGATTTCCGTTCCCTCAATGACGAGTCCATCGCGGAAATCTACCGGATCAAGAAGGAGCATCCACGCATGAATGCCACGCAGATTTATGAGCATCTCGTGAAGGAATCCTTTCTCCCGGCAACCGTCAGTGTGGATTCCGTGCAGCGTTTTATCCGGTTCAACGATCTCAAATCGGCAAGAGATCCGAACCTCCGGGACCGTAAGGCCTATGAAGAGGACGAATTCGGCAAGATCTGGCAGGCGGATACCTGTTACCTTCCCCACATCACGGAAAACGGTCAGACCAGACGCGTTTACTGCATCATGATCATTGATGACCACTCAAGGCTCCTGGTCGGCGGAGAACTGTTCTATAACGACAATGCCTGTAACTTCCAGAAAGTTCTCAAGTCTGCCATCGCTGCCTATGGCATCCCGGACAAGCTCTACGTTGACAACGGCTGCAGCTATTCAAATGAACAGCTGTCCATGATCTGTGTCTCCCTCGGCATTCTACTCCTTCACACAAAGGTCCGTGATGGCGCTAGCAAGGGCAAGGTGGAACGCCATTTCCGTACCCTGAAGGAGCGCTGGCTCTATACCCTTGATATCAGTTCCATCACTTCCCTGACACAGTTCAACGGGATGATACGGGATTATATGCGGTCCTATAACACCACCTTCCACAGGGGCATTAACTCCACTCCCATGGAGCGTTTTCAGGCTTCTAAGGATCATCCCCGCAGACCACAGTCTGTACAGTGGCTGGATGACTGTTTTTATAACCGCATCACACGCAAAGTCCGCAAAGATTCTACCATTACCATCGACTCTGTCTGCTACGATGTTCCCATGCAGTTCATCTCTGCAAAGGTGGATATCCGCTATCTTCCGGATGACATGGATTCCGCTTACATTCTGTCGGATGGTAAGAAGTTCCCCATCCGCAGGACCAACCGCAATGAAAACTGCCATACGAAAAGGAACAATCTTCCTGGTATCGATTATTCCAGAGCCGGAGGTGATGCCTGATGTACAACTCCTACTACGGACTCACCTTCAATCCTTTCGACAAACAACAGCTGAAGGAAAAGGACCACTTTATTTCCAGGAACTTCACCGAAATGACTAACCGTCTGAATTATCTTAAAGATATCCGGGGAATCGGAGTATTTACTGCCAGACCGGGTATGGGAAAGTCTTTTTGTCTGCGGTGTTTTGCTTCCAGCCTGAATCCAAGCCTCTTCCACATGGAATATCTGTGCCTGTCCACCATTAGCGTGGCTGACTTTTACAAGCAGCTCTGTTCTATCCTCGGGGTCTCCGACAAAGGCGGTAAGACCGGTATGTTCAAGGCCATCCAGGAGCAGATCACCTATCTTTACAAAGAAAAACGCCAACCCCTGCTCCTTGCAATTGATGAAGCACAGTACCTGAACACCGGAATCCTGAACGATATCAAGATGCTCATGAACTACGGCTATGATTCCGTAAATTACTTTACACTGATCCTGTGCGGGGAATCCCATCTCAATGACACACTCCGCAAACCAGTGCATGAAGCACTCCGGCAGCGGATCACTGTCCACTACAACTACGCCGGGCTTTCTGATAATGAAGTTTCAAAGTACATCCTGCACAAGCTTCAGCTGGCAGGTGCCGCTTCCACCATCATTGAGCCGGCGGCACTTGCTGCAGCACACAGCTTTACGCAGGGGAATCCCCGGCTCATTGACAACCTGATGACGGATGCCCTGACCATCGGCTTCCAGCAGGACAGGAAAGTCATTGATGCCGAAACCATCCGTGCTGCTGTTGATAACCAGGGACTTTATTGATGAGATTTTCAAAGTGCATTTCTAAGGCCGTGACTCAGGTCATGGCCTTATTTCAAAAGCAGCGTAGCTGCCTTTCAAACAAGGCTACGACAATCTGCGGGCAAGCCGCGGAGAACCTGCGGCAAGTGCCGATACGGCACGATCGGGAAGGCAAGTTCGCCGAAATCAAAGTGCGGTTTGTGCCTCTTACAATGTGCCGTCTGACATCAAAGGACGAACGCCATCATGTATAAGGACAATACTTTTTTCATTTCCGGCTATCTCTTTTGCCGCTTTTAATCCATTGTAAATAGACAACTGTCCTGTTGTACCGCCCGGAACAACTGATTTCACTTTTTCGATTCGGAATTTGTATAACAAATCTTTTAAATATTGAATCCAGCCATTAATACGCACAACTACAATCGCATCGATATCTTTATGCTTTTCAAAATGTTCCAGTGTATGAATAATGATTGGCTTATTATACATTTCTAAGAACTGTTTTGGTCTCTCTTTACTGTGCATTCGGCTTCCAACGCCTCCTGCAAAAATAACAGCAATGTTCATTTCATTTTTCTCCATTCGATTATTAATATACAGTCAATAAACTATTTCTTTTGCTTTTATTGTATATGACAAATAGCCCTTTATTATTGGATTTACAATATTGAATTCTGCCTCATCTAATTCGGATATACCACTTTCACTTGTAATGCGATAACGTTCCTCATCAGGTATTGCGTATACTTTATCAATTAAGTTATTTACATCGTTATTTGAGAAAAGGGAGTCCCCTAAAAAATAGTTATCCCCATCAATATCAAGAAAATCCAATAATGTTGGTGCAAAGCATAAGCTATTTCTTCCTTCGGCATTAATTTCTTGTGCTTCTATTTTGTTGTACCAAATCAACAAAGGAATTTGATCACAAAAATAGTCCTCTCTTGTATAACTTGGCTCAAATGTCCTAATAAAATCTTCATCTTCGTACGTACAATGATCCGTAGTAAAAACAACCACCAAATCGTTGTATTTATCATTATTTTCAAAATTTTTCATGAATTCGCCAAAATAGTAGTCTGCATTTGCAAACCTATTTAACAGCCCGTTTTTTCCATCTCCATATTTAACTTTTGATTCATCAAAAGTTGCATGTGTGCCAAACGTATATATAACAATAAAATCAGGCTTGCTATTTTCATAGGACTCTTTCACTTCATTCTCAAGCAATTCATACGCCTCATCATCTCTTAACCATGTATTCGTATTATTCGATGTAATAATTCGATCGAAATCAAATGTTTTTAAATAATTTGTAAAATCCTGATTGTTTGGTTCCGTATTAATCAGTGTTGTTTGATAGACATTATCATGCATTATTTTCTGAAGCGAAATCAAAGTATTTTCATCATTGTTATTATATTGATGCCCTGAATATAATTGTCCAATGAGTCCCCTATAAGTTGCTGCCGTGTGATTATAATAGTTTGTAAAATTCAACGACTTATCTTCGTACATACGAACATTAGGCATTATATTTCTTTCATCATCTATAATATTTTGGGATAATCCTTCTGTAAAAATAAGCACAACATCTGGATTTTTCTTTTGTAACGGAGATGATACATAATTTCCGATTGTATCCTTATAAAACATCGAATCTAACATCTCAAAATCAGAGTTACCACTTTGTGCAATTTTATTGTACCTTGCTTGTCTTGCATAGATATTTCTAAATAGTAAAATACTATTTTCAATAGGTGAAGCATTTTCTCCGGAATTCCATATTATAAATTCCATGAGTAGTAAAACACATACTAAACCACATTTAGAAAACGACTTATAAAACCTCCCCTCTATTTTAGGAGTTGGAATGCACAATGCGACTATGAAAGGAATAATATATAACAAATACAGTATAGCTTTTCCACTAATTCCCTGTATAGACTCTAAGTTAGTCACCATTATCAATGAGACAAAGTTTCCCGCAAAACGATATACTATAATCTCAATTCCAATGATTAAAAGTAAAATACAGTTTATTAAATATCCCAATATTTTGTTAATGGAAACTAAATATCCGCTTGCAAGTAGAATTAAAGTTAATTCTACAAGACCAACTAATATAAGTATTGTTTTTTTATACATATATGTAACTTGTAAAAATAGAACAAGAAAAAATATATATTTAAAAAACTGTGCTATACGCAATTTATTTTTCATAAAAAGAACTTACCTCGCATCTTCATTTAGTTGTTCTATTTTACTGTTACATATCTCTAATTATTTAATAAATTTCTTCTTAGCAAAACTTACTAAATAGATAAATTCTTGGCTTCTAGTAATTGATGAAATCAAGATATAAACCGCTACTCCTACACAAGCCTTGATTACTATTTCTAAAACATAATTATAAAACGTCATTAAGCCACAAATATAAACTGCAACTCCCATTATCAATGACAGAATTGCAACACTCAACACATCTTTAACTTGCTCGCTAAAACGATAATTTATAAGCTTTCCCATCGTTCCAAAATTCATAAGCATTGCATAGAAAGAATAAATTGCAGTTGTTACAGCAACCCCCATAGTTCCATAATTTAATCCCAGAACTAAAAGAATTAAAAACACTGGTTTTTTCACAAACTCTAATTTCAATAACACATCGCTTCTTCCAATTGCCTTGATAGTTTGAAGTCCAGTATCACCTACTAAGCCAAATGCTACAGAAATACTTAATATTTTCATGTACTCAATAGACGGTTCCCACTTTTCTGTAAGGAGCAAAATAATTAAAGGTTTTGCTGTCATGGCTAATCCTATCATTATGGGAAAGGAAATATATGTCATCATCCTAATCGCTCTTCTTGTTATGTTCCTAATTGAATCGTAATCATCACTATAATTAGCAAATGCCGGAAACAAAACTGTCATTACTGAATTACTTACATTTGAAGAAACCAAAGATGGTAATTGATTTCCTTTGTTATAATAGGCCAAATCTGCCGATGAAAACGCTTTTCCTATTACCAATGATTGTAGTTGATCGAAGAAAGTCCCAATTACGCTTGTGCATAAAACTTTCCATCCATATGACATTAAGCTTATTGCACGTTCTAACTTAAACCTAAAAGATGGTTTCCAATCAATTGTAATCGATAAAACAATCGTATCTACAATCGTATTACCCAAATTTTGTGCCACTAATGCCCATGCTCCAAAACCTTTATATGCCATTATAATACCTATAATTGCTGAAACTACTGTACCGCCAAGCGTTGAAAAAAAGAATTTTTTAAACATCATATTTCTTGAAATATACGCACGTTGAATTGTATTATAGCCACTTATTGGGATTCGTAAGGCCATAACACGCATCAATGGTACAATACTTTCATTATTGTAAAAGCTTGCAATTATAGGTGCTAAAAAATAAATTATAAAATAAATTACTATCGACGATATAACACTACATATCAGTAGTGTTGAAAAGTCCAACTGATCTGCATCCTTTTTTTGAATTAACGCTGCTCCAAAACCATTTGATACAAAAACATCTGCTATACTTATAAATATTAGTAAAATAGCTACCACACCATAATCTGTTGGTGACAATAACCTCGCCAAGACAATTGAAACAACGAAAGAAACTATTTGAGCTATGCATCTTTCACCCATTGTCCAAAACACACCACTAATAATGCTATTGTTACGCATAAATCAAATTTCTTCCTCCATAATTTCGATTAAAATTCATCGTCTATACCCAATTGCGAACAAATCCAATCAGCCGCATGTTTTGATGCCATACCATTATCATACATGGTGTTTATTTTAAAGTAATCATCCAATTTAATCTGGTATTCTTCATTGCTAAAACGATTTACGGCTTCAATTGCTTGCTCATTTGACAGACAAATGCCATACGGGAGCTGATAAAATTCATCATATACGCCTCGTAGTTGCTTATACTTCTCAAAATCTAAGCAAATACGAAAAATAGGTTTTCTTAATATCAGAAAATCATATGCGACAGAGGAATAATCCGTTATTAAGCAATCCGCAGTTAGCGACAACTCTTTAAGATCTTCATATCGAGTAGCATTTATTAGATTATCTGTAAAAGCAAATGATTTTTCATGTTGTACGACATCTGGGTGAAATCTTATTAACATAACACATTTTCGTCGAGTGTTATTTTCAAATGCATGTATCAATTTCTGGAAGTCCAATTTATATCCATCAAGAGAGCCATCATCTCTAAATGATGGAGCATACAAAACAATATAGGTTTCCTCTGATATTCCAAATTTTTGTTTAACTTTTTTCTTTATTGAAACGTCATTTTTTGCACAAAATAATGGATCTATTGATGGAGCTCCTATTTTTAAATATTCCACTTTATCATTAAGCCAAAATGATCGTTTGGCCAAATCCAAGCTTTGTCTATTTGCAACTATAAATGCATTTGTGATCATACCATCATATTGAGCTACCGGAATATACCCAGGCCACAGTTTATCTTCTGCATCTTTTTCACATTTTTTCCCAAGAAGATTTCCATGCCATGTTTGCATATATTTTTGACTCGGTCTTTTCTTTGTCCTATGTCCAGTTCTGGTATTATCTACCCACACTTTTGCCGTGGATTGATGATATATAGCCCTGATAGAATTGATTTTAACCTGCGTAACCCCGTCTGGAAAATTATCATGATACTTCCTTACAAACCAAATAATTTTCAGATTGAGTTTTCTTTGCAACAATTCCTCGCATATAAATTTAGGATCACCACCAAATCCAGTTCCCTCAAAACTATCAAACGTAATTTTAGAATCATCTATTGGCAATTGACGAAAAACGCAAGAAAACACCGGTTGAATCAAAAAGAAACACTTGTCATGTATTTTAGGCCAAAAAGTCTTTTCCTTTATGTTCTTTTTTATTTTATTGTAGATAACCATTTTAGCTTTTTATAAACCTTTCAATTTTCGTGATTATTTTGAAAATCCTATTTCCAAGAAAATAATACAATTTATAGTAAACAGGTAGTTCGTTAAAGATCATAAAATCTATGATTTCATAATGAGCAGAACAGTTGTATGTGTGTATTCCCTCTATTTTTCCATTATGATCAATATGCATTATATGATTACATGCTTTTTTATAATCTATATTTGCCAACTCATGCTCTTTATAAGGATTGTACGAATCCAACGCCCAAAAGACCAGTCCTTTCCCATACATACCTTCCGTACAATTTTGAGCTATACGAATTAAATTACTTTTAGTTTTAATTACTTTACCCGCATTGCGTATGCCATAATCGCCTTCTGATAGTTCCCTTTTGCTATCGGGAATAATATTAAGGTCTTCATCTAACTCATACATCACATTATGTACATAACAGAAATTTTTTCTTTCGTTAGTACTTTTCTCATCCATTAGTGAGGTTATAAACAGATACTGTCCCAAGTCATTTTGAAAAACAACGCTATCGCATGCCTTCACATTATTTAAAATCACTTTATCTTTTTCCCATTTGTATGGGAACGAAATACATTTATACAAAATAACGCTATTTGATGCCTCACTCTCCGGTATCATATATAAATGATTTTTGTTCTCAAAAATCATTGGAAATGATAAATGAAATGCCTCATCGATAATGATGACTGGTTTACTTGCAACATTATCTACGACTTTGCTACAAGCAATCGATCCCTTACCTCTAAATTCATCAAAATATTCATAGAAAATATATACATCCTCACCATTTTCTACAATAAACGGATCTGCAGCCCAATATCTTTTTCCAAAAGGAAATTCGATTTCCTTAAAATTATAATTATCTGTTAGGTAAAAGAAATCATCCGGATCACTTTTTTCCCTCAATCCCAAATAATAATACTGAACATGAATCTTCGCCATACCTTCAATCCTCTTATAGTGACATCTGTTTTAATAATTTGCATAATTGAATTGCTGCCTCAGGCAAATTAAAACCATTTGCGGACATAATCACATATGCCTTTTCTCGTTCTTCCGCTTTTCCATTTACTATTGTTTCTGCCCACTTTTTTGCTCCATCAGCCAGTCGTAACATCTTTGTTGTATCTAATACACATATCTGTTTTGTTATTCCTTCTGATGCAGCAACTAACGGCAATCCTGATGTCTGTGCCTCAATAGCCACCATAGGCATACCTTCAAAATATGATGGAATAATTACATAATCTAAGGCTTGCATTAATTCATTTACATCATTTCTGAGTCCCAATAATTTCACGTGAGCTTCTAAATTATGATTTTTAATAGCTTCCTTTAGTTGATTTTCAAGCGGTCCTTTTCCAATAATATAAAGTATGCAATCTTTTTGCTTGTTGATTTCTTCACATACTTTTATTGAAAATATTGGATTTTTTTCAGGGCTTAACCTTCCAATAAATCCTATCGCCAACGTTTCGTTACAGCCGATTTCACGTCTTTTTTTGTTTCTTAGTTCTTCATTAAATCTGTACTTATTGCCATCGATTGCATTAGGAATATATACCACTTTAGTTTTTACAACATTTTTCGGAAACATCCATTTAGCAGCAAAATCTGAACATGCCCAATAATCTGTAACATATTTCTTTATCTCTATCCTATGAATATAATGGAAAAAAGTCTTTTTTATTTTATTGGCTCCCGTTCCCATCATAGAAGAGCAGTGACTATGTAAAATTATTTTTTTAATACCGTAAATTTTTGCATACTTAATAATGTTAATCGTACTCAAATCAACAGCCAAACTCCACAGCACATCATAATCAGGGGCATGTTTTTCCATAAAATTCTTAATTTCGTTCTTAGAAAAACTGCTTACCGTAAAAACACTACCACCAGCTGCGATAACTTTGTCTGCATCGACAACACCTTTATAACCTAAAACATCAAAGGTAATATCTTCATCAATTTTAATTATTTCGTTAAAATATCCATAGAAGAATGATTCTACTCCTCCATAGTTTCCACATAATCCTGTAACTAAAATTCTCATCGTCAAATTCCTTTAGTTCGTAAGCTCGCTAGAAAATACTATTTATAAGTATATTATTTTGTAAGATGGGTTTTAAAATCGTAGGAATCAAATACATACCAACAGAAATGTACGCTATTCCCAGTATGAACACAAACACACCCATAAATACTAACGCATTATTTTTTGATATTTTTCTTTTAGATAAACCATCTGATTTTAATGCATTAAACAAAATAATTAAGTTCATAATAGTCATTGACTCTTGTAATCTATAAACCTCACCTGTATATTTTATAATCAGTCCATATATGCAAAGAATACTAATGTTAGCTTTCATTGCGAGCATAACTTGGCTCTTATTAACATAGCCGGATTTTTTATTCAGTATGTAAAAACATAAGAAAATAAGCAATGCTGCCGTAAATGTAACATTTAATAATGCACCACCATAATGTCTCCAAGAAGATGATTGATATTCAGCAGAAAAGTAAGCTCCCATTCGACTGCCTGCACCAAATACTTCAAGTATTTTCATAATATTTTGGGGCGAAAGTAAAAATACTATTAGGAAGTTAAAAAATGCTGTAAAAACAATATTCGTTTTGAGATCAAATTTTTTAGCCACTAACAAAACAAGCCAAATCAAGCTGGCAGAATGTATGCATGCTGCAATCAAGATCAAACAAATATATTTAAAATCACTTCGCGATAGCTTAAATTTGTTAATTTTTATCAAAACCTTGTCGTCCTCAAATAGATAACGAATTGCAAAAACAAATATGGCCGTTGCCAAAGCATGACGCATCTGAGCAATATTTAAAGGAAATGGATATATCATGTACAAACAACATACTATATTCGGATACTTTGAAAGTTTCCAAACTGTTGTAAAAATTAGTAATAGCTGAATAAAAGTAATTATGGCCTTGTATTGATAAAACGTACACCCGGCTTTTCGGAATAGCAAAATGATTGCATTGTATAAAATTTCACTATTTCCCGCCCATAATTCCGGGGAAGCATACCTACTCATGTATACTTCCTGTTCATCTGCAATTCCTGTGGTAAATGCCATTAAAATCCACATCCAAATAAATAGAACTATGTACAGAGCTTTATTCTTTTTTGAAAATATACTCATCAAAAATAGCAATATTGTAATACATCCAACAATCATCTTAACCCTCTTGTTGAGAAAATATCTTTTCTAATTTTTCCACAGACTTTTCCCAATCTAATGTCATAATTACATTTTTCATTTCATTTTGAATACTTTTTTGTAATGCTTTATCAACTATAAGTTTTTCTATATTTTGAATCATCTGTTCAATGTTTCCAGGCTCTGAAATCATCATATTCCCTTTATGAACTCCAATATCTTGTACGAAGCCCACATTAGTTCCCACAACAAGACAACCACAAGCCATTGCTTCCAAAGGAGTAAGCCCCCAGCCTTCCTCTAAACTCGGGAAAATAAAAATATCTGACTCTGAATACATTTTAACCAGTTCTGCTTTTGTTGGATTCTGATGATATTCAACATAAGATGGAATGTTTGAACTATCGCAGAATCCGAACATTCTCAATTTGCTGTTAGGATATTTTTCTCTGATTTTTTCAAATACTTTAATTCCTTCAGCAACCCCCTTTTTAGGTAATGTATGATTTAGCATTAAAAAACATATGTCATTAGTATCTTTATCAATATTTACATGATGATATATCTCTGTATCTAAACCGTTGTAAACAACTGGATATGGTCCTATCCCCAGATTCTGTTTCAACTTTTGATTAATCCAAGACGAAACAACAATTTTATTTAATGGTAACTCATATGACTTTTTTACAATCTCTTCATTATCCCATATTTCAAAGTCCTGAATAAAATAGAATTTTTCCCCTTTTTCAGGCGATAACCGATCTACCTTATAGGCTGTTGGCCAAGCCGTAGCAATAATTACATCAGCAGCTCGAATAGATTTATCTGTAATTTTCCAAACAAAATGATCTATCTTATTGCTATATTTCTTATAATTAAAAATTGCTTTTACTGTACAATAAGCTTGATGTATTCCATTTACAAAGGCACTTTTATATCGATGCATATTACTTGCTTTAATTTCTTTATACACTCGAACATCGTGACCTCTTTTTATAAGCAAATCAGCATATTTATATACCACATCAATTCCTCCAGATGAGCCTATCGGAGGCAAAATAAAATCTATAAGCATTTTCTTACTATATGATTATGAAATCATTTTTCCTTTCTCAATACGCATTTTTCCACCCTGATAAAATTGAACGTATTTTTTCTTTCTTATTATCTTCATACAAAAGAACAATAGCAATCATCTTTAAATTTCGATAATTTCCTCGTATAAAGCGAATCCATAAATGATGCTTTTTCGGATAATATACATTATTCCTGGCAATATAATATTTTCTAAATGCAGAATGTCCTGTAACATCTATCTTCCAAAATAAAAAACGACATTTAACACTATTTCCCAACTCATGCAAAAGATGAACGTCTTTTACTTGAATTACCCCATACCCATTTTTTCGCATGCGATAACAATATTCAAAATCGACAGAATCTATAAACATGCTTTCATCATATTCACCGATTTGTTTCCAATACTCAATTTTTGAAAATGCACCTGACGTAATGCAAGTATTAACATGACAATATTCTTTATTGGGATTATGACCAACTACTCCGACATTTCTGTCAACAATAACAGGTGCAACAATCCCTAGTAAAGGCTCTACATCTAAATACTGTTTCATTTTATTGACATATGATGCATCACATACAGAATCTTGATCCAAACTAAGCATCCAGTCATAATTATTATTGGATCCCCATTGCATTAGTCGATTCAGTGCCGCGGCTATACCTATATTTTCATCTGAATGAATTAAAATCGCATTATGAAATACCGATATGCACTCCTGTATATCTGCAAAATTACTTGATCCATTATCAAAAATTACGACCTCAGGAACTTGGATACATATTGCACAAACATTTTCTTTTAGACGTTCAATATCTGGATTGAACGTTACAATTCCTGCATATATTTTTTCCATTACTCCACCATATTTTTCCCTTTAACTGACCATTCACTTGGTGTAGCTGCCATACCATCTTTAACGCCTTTAACGGTAGCCTTTAATACATCTATTTTTTTCCCAGCCCTAAGAATACTTGGTATCATAAATGAAATAACAAAACCAATATAGCCTTTGCAATTATAGTTTTCATATCCTACCGAGCCATATTTTTTTAATTTTTTATTCACATAAATAATATTTCTATTTGTATAGTAAACTCTTAAAGGACTTACTGATTTTTTATATGAAAATTTCGCAAAATTCTGATTATGCATAATTTTGCTCACGCCAACCCAGAATTGTTGTTTCCACTCACTTTTGGGAGTTATTTTTCCAAACTCCTGATCCAAAATCCACTTGTTGAGTTTCAAAATTTTGTATCCACTTAGCGTAATTCTCTTGCAAAAGTCGTTATCAACAAGATCTATAAACATCCATTCGTCAAACTTTCCACATTTTTCCCAAGCTTCTATTGATGTACACGATGCAGATGTAATACAGAAATTCACATACTCTTCCGCTTCATTATCTTCTGCCTGTAGATATGTCCTTCGCCTGTCGATAACCTGTGGGCAAACAATACCAATATTTTCGTGTGTTCTTATACTCTCTTCAAAACCATGAACCATCCCATCTGGAATCAATGAGTCCTGGTCCATAGTTATCAGCCACTTATATCCATCAGCCTTTGCCTGCTCCATGATTCGATTAAGCGCATATGCTATGCCACAATTTTTATTTTCTGAAAGATAAGTGACACCATCGTAATCGCCATCTGATATATCAGAATTATCAAATATATATATATCCTTCACTTGCTTTTTTAAACGGGATATATTTTTTTCAAGTCGTTCCTTCTCAGCATTAAACACCACTATACCAGCAGCAATACCACCTATCATTCCAAGAATTCCCCCTTTACAATGATCCTGTATACATTGTATTAACTGTTATGTTTTTGATACTTCCTTGCTAATTCAAAAATTCTTATATCGTCAACAAAGTATCTACGGAACATTCTCTTCGGCTCTTGTAAGAAACGATAGAACCATTCCAGTCCAATATTCTGCATCCAAAGCGGTGCCCGCTTCACTTTCCCAGCTATGAAATCGACACAGCCACCCATGGTAATTGAAATTGGCACTTGATATTTATCTTTATTCTGGTAAATGAACTTTTCCTGCTTCGGACATCCAAGGAAAACGATTAAAATATCTGCATCACTAGCTTTGATTCGCCTATTAGCTTCTTCTAACATTTCCTCATTTTTTTCAAATCCGAATGGAGGCGAATAGGAATCCACAATATTTAATTCAGGCAACCTCTTTTTTATATTTTCCGTTGCCTTGAATAAAACATCTTCCTTACCGCCAAACAAGAACACCCTATAATCTTTTTTAATTGCTAGGTCAAAAACATCCCAGACAAAGTCTGTCATACATACACGTTCTTTGATTGGATTACCTAAATACCGCGAAAGTTTGACTACAATTTGTCCATCGGTCAAAATCAGATCTGCTTTATCACAGATTTCTTTTAATTCCGTATCGTCCTGCATTTTAACCACAATATCAGAATTCGGAGTTACTACATAATGATTGCCGCCAGCCTGAATCAAACTATCGACTGCATTTTTTGCTTCGGACGCAGTCAGATTATCAATGTATGTATTTAAGAATTCAATTCTATTAGTATCAACTACCACTATCTTCTCCTCACTAACTTTTAATGGCTTAGAACATACATCATCATGTGATCCAACATCATATGGATATCTTCAGAAATCTGCATATCATTGATATTTACATGAATATTATAATCGGCCATTTCTTTCATTTTTCCGCCAGAGTATCCAACAATAGCAATCGTTGTACCACCGATGCTTTTCGCATACTCAATCGCATTGACAACATTCTTAGAATTACCTGATCCAGAAATACCAATCAAAATATCTCCACTCTTCATTTTATTTTTAAGTGGAAATCTGAACACTTCTTCATAACCAATGTCATTTGCAACCGCCATTAATGTCGGGATGTTGTCATTCAAGCATTCAAAATTGTATTTAACATTCTGATTTTCACTTACACCCTTATTAAAGTCACAACAATAATGGCTTGCCGTTGCAGCCGATCCACCATTACCACAAATGAAGATTTTTTTTCCCTGCAAACGAGCATCTTCTAAGATATTCATAACACAACTAATCGAATTCAAATCAAGCCCTTCGAGTACAGCCATCTCACGCTCACGGTAAGCATTAAGTGCCTTAGTATAGTCCATTTGTGAATATTCCTTTCTATTCAATTGCTTAAAATAAACTGAACCGCCTCTAATAAATTTTCTTTTTCTGATGTTGGTACAACATCATACTTTCCGTCTTTGCCAGCTTCCCCTGTTTTCACAAGAACCGTCCTCATTCCTGCATTGATTCCAGTCTGAATATCTATTGTCGTATCTCCAACATACCAGGATTGAGTCAAGTCGATATTATACTTGTCTGCTGCTCTTTGAAGCATTCCAATTTTGGGCTTTCTGCAGTCACAATCAATCTTTAGCTCCGGTACTTCACCCAAATATCCCTTATGTGGGTGATGCGGGCAGAAGAAAATATCATTCAAAAATGCGCCTTTTCTTCCAAGGTCTGTTTCCATCTTTTTATGGATGTTATCAAGTTCTTCAAAGGTACATTCACCTCTTGCAACAACCGGTTGGTTCGTTGCAACAATCACCAAATATGGAGACTGATTCAACAGTCTTATACCTTCAGCCGCCCCTTGAATAAGCTCGAATTCATCAACACTTTTCAGAAAGCCCTTATGCTCATTGATTGTACCGTCCCTATCAAGAAATACGGCTTTCTGTTTGTTTTTCAGGCACTTGGCATCCCAGACACCATCAAGCTGTTCTTTGCACACCGCTGTAAACCGATCAGGTGTCCCTGCATCTTTAACATACTCTGGCGTGTTATATGCAAAGACGTGTCCATTTCCCATTAATGGCTTTACTAGCTGCGACTCGTAATCCACCCCTTTTTCTTCTGTTATTTGCGTCAGCAGACTACTTTTAAAGATTGAGAGTCCTGCATTTACACAATTTTTATAATTGTAATCCCTTATGCTATTTTTAGAATCGATTCCGGTCACCCTGTCATCTTTATCCACAATAAGCAAATCCGAATCATATGGATGAGCATTTGGATGTGCTAAGAGTGTTACCACTCCATTTTTTTGCTCGTGAAATGAAAGAAAGCGATTCCAATCTAGTTCAAACATTACATCGCCAAAAACAAGAATTACATCTTTGTTTTTTGCATACCTTTTTACATAATACAGTGCACCTGCTGAACCAAGTGGAATGCTTTCTCGGATATACGCTATACTCACACCCAACTTAGAGCCGTCCGAGAAATATTCTTCGATTTTTTCGCCCAAATGCCCAGTTATTAGCACAAACTCTTTTATTCCGTACTCCTTCAGTTGGAGAATTTGCCACTCTATCATAGGCTTTCCATTAACCAATAACAGTGGCTTCGGAATTTCATCATGCGTCAATTCACGCATTCGTGTTCCTTTTCCCCCTGCTTGAATAACGGCAATATACTGTCTTTCCATCTTTCTCCTTACATACCTGCTTCTACTGCATCCTTAACAGTCTGCCTTACTGCCTCATCCGAAGTATGCTTCGGCTTCCATCCTGTTGAGAGGACCTTAGAAATATCATAGCTGAATCTGGGCACATCACCTTTCCAGCCTCTATCGCCGCCCGTGTATTCAAACTTGACGTTGGAAAGCCCCAAAACGTCTACAACAATCTCAGCAATATGTGTTACAGTTGTTCCTTCACTTTCTACACTGATATTGTAAACATCTTCGCCCGACTTAAAATCTTCTGTTAGCTTAACAATAGCTTCTACAAGATCAAGTACATAAATATACGGCTTGCACTGTGTACCATTGCCCAAGATTTCAAGAAAATGCGGATTCTTTCTCAGTTTTCTGATGAAGTCAAAGACCGCGCCGTGAGTCAGTCTCGGTCCAATTACATTCGGGAATCTGAAAATGACTACATTCATGTCACACATTGAAACATACGAAGAAATCAATGCCTCCGATGCCAGTTTTGCTCCACCATAATAGGAAACAGGCTTAATTCCTCCAGTCGTCTCTGTCAATTTGACATCCAGCATTTCTCCGTAAACTGCAGATGTTGATGCAAAAAACATGTTCTTTACATTATGTTTGCGCATTCCCTCAAGGATTGCTCTCGTAGTAAGAAGTGTGTCATTGAAATCAATCGACGGTTCCTTGCCGCCCTTCTGAATATCCGAGTTGGCTGCCATATGATATACAGCATCAATCTTATTTTCATCAAAGATCTTATCTACATTGTTCTGATTTGCCAACTCCACCTCATAGAATTTGAAATTAGGGTTATGCATTAGGTGTTCAATATTCTGCTTACCCATAATCAACTTATCTGCAACAATAACTGTATTACCTTTCTTGAGAAGCGCATCACACAGGTGGCTACCAATGAAACCTGCACCGCCGGCAACAAAAATATTCATATTAATTCCTCCGTTTTTTAATTTGAGCAGGAGCTCCAACTGCCAAACAATTATCTGGTATGTCTGTCAACACAACAGAGTTTGCTCCTATTTTGACATTATTTCCAACTTTAACATCTCCAAGAATACACGAACCAGCACCGATTACTACATTATTGTCTATAATTGGAGCTGAGTATTCCTCACCGTTTACTTTCGCACCCAGTGTGACATTCTGGAAAATTGTAACATTATCTCCTATCACAACTGCCGGACCGATAACAACACCTAGTCCTTGGTGTGGCAGTCTTAAATTATTTCCAAGTGTTATGTTAAAGGCTATATCACAGCTATAAAAAACTCTATTGATATTTTTTAGTAACTGCGCTACCCCCCTATGATATTTGGAATAGCATTTGTTCGATACGTATACTAATTTACTTGCACTCATAAGTCTTAAATAAAATCTCTATCAGTCATGACAATCGATGCACCCGAATTGTCCATTTCGAACTCCATCTCTCGTAAATGAGAAAGCGCTTTTCTTACTGTGTCATGTTTCTCTTCCGGAACATAAAAAAGCATAAAGCCTGCGCCACCTGCTCCAAGCAGTTTTCCACCGGCTGCTCCCGCCTTCACAGCAAGTTCATAAGTGTCATCAATAAGGGGATTTGAAATTCCTGATGCCAGAGAGCGTTTCAGCATCCAATTTTCATGCAACAATTCTCCCATTGCATCCACATTGTTATTCTGCAATTCATTTTTCAGAGACCTTGCAATATCACACATTTTCTTCTGAACCGTTGCTTTATCAACTACCTGAACGTTTTTAGATTGTTCTTTTAAGATTGCAGAAGCCGAATGCGTTCCACCAAGGTAGAACATCATCAAGTTGTTTTCCAGTCTGGAATAACTTTCTGGCTTCATAATGATAGGCTCAACATTTACAAACCCGTTCGGCATAAACTCATAAAACCTGAGCCCACCGAATGCTGCAGCAAACTGGTCTTGTTTTCCAATTGGTTCACCGAGTTTCTCGATTTCGACTGCGCATGCATCTTTTGCAAGTTTGTATTTAGATACATACTGCCCTGTGTAGGTATTAAGAAGCTGTAACAAAGCGACAGTAAAAGTACTGGATGAGCCAAGGCCTGTTCCTGCTGGAATATCTGCCATTGAAGACAACTCAACACCTTTCAACCCAAAATCTGAAAGGCATTGCTTAAAAATGCGATGTTCGATTTCCGAGTAGTCGTGAACAATTTCCGTTTTGGAATATTTCAGTACAATCTGATCTTTTTCAAAGTAGTTATGGATGGTAAGATACATATATTTTCGAATTGTTGTGCTTAATACACACCCACCATATTTCTCATAAAAACTCGGTAGATCGCTACCTCCTCCGCAAAAACTAACTCGAAATGGTGCTCTTGTAATTATCATGTTTTTTCCTTCCTTAATCTGCTTATTTCGTAACTTTCAAGACTTGCTTAAACTCTAGTCTATTCATCAACCGTTTTGTTTCTATTATGATATTCCTCCGCTATGCTGTTCTTCATTGCACAACAACAAGCCTGTATACAGATTGCCGCAGCAATCTATACGCAAGCATGTCCTCGTTCCTCCTTATTCTGTTTTCTGCTCTATCAGCTTTCGCTGTGGTGGGTTAAGTATAGAGCGCAACCAGAAGCCATTAGCACCTAAAATCACACTGGCCGCAACGCACCATGACAGGCAGAAACAGGTTGAGGTGAAAAGGTCAAGCCGCGTAAACCCGCATGAAATCAGGCCTTTCTCTGGTTGTCCATATTATTTCACACTCCCCATCCGGGTTCAGATATACAGTGCCACCTAACTTATGGATTTCTCTGTAAAAGTGACCCGCAAAAGGTCCAATACGGCATGCCAGTATGTAAACAATCGGGTGAGGAATATGATTTTTCCTGATATGCTCACAGCAAGCCTTTAGTGCAGCAACATCATAATAAATTGCCTGTGCAGGACCAATTTGGGGGACATTAATTTTAAAACAGCGGGCATTGTGAAGTTCAAATTCATGGTCATTGATTTTTGTTACACCCTCAAACTTGTTTTCATCCATGCAGCCATTGCCATTGGCCTTACAGGCAACATGGTATTTAATATTTTTTTTATTCTGGTAGTACTCTGTGAGTTTATATACAAACGTTTCATAACCGCCATATGCTCCGAGACTTTTTGCACCAACGAGATACACATGTTGCACTTCTATTTTTGCACCCATTCCTCTATTCCATCCTCGATTACTCTTTCTAATAAAAAAAGACCCGCATTCAGATTTCCGCTCTCAATGCAGGCCACTCATCCCATCTTTGTCATCGTTTTCGGATATCTCAACCTCAAATAATTGTTATTATTTGGACTAAAAAAGTAACATCCTACTGCTTCGTCTATATTACCATTTTTTCGTCCAAACTTCAACCCCTAAAATGAGTTTCTGGTATTTTCCTGATATTTTTTCTACTCAACTCCCAAATCATTTCGTCCATTGTATTTCATCAGCACTTCCCTCTTTCGATTCAGGGATATTTCCGTATAGATCTGGGTTGTCACAATGCTGCTGTGTCCAAGAAGCTCCTGAACGTCACGGATTCCTGCACCATTGTTTAAAAGCTGTGTTGCAAAGCTATGCCGCAGTGAATGTGCTGTTGCATGTGGATCGATCCTGGCGACTTTTTGATACTTGGAAAATATATTTTCTACACCGTATACCGACATACGTTTTCCGAGACGGCTTGGAAAAAGAGCCGAATCTTTTAACTTCCTTGTTGTTCGAATTCTCAGCCATGTACTGATCTTATGAGACACAGCCTCCGATGAAAGGAACAGAATCCGCTCTTTATTCCCCTTTCCGTGGATCAGAACGGATCGTTCTTCTTCCCGATGGTCTTCTACATTCAGAGCTGCTGCCTCTCCCACCCGCAGGCCGAGGCTGAATAAAAGTTCCAGAATACACATATCCCGCAAGGTAATCCAGTTTTGATACTCGGATTCTACATTCTGAAAAGCTGTTGTTGCAGTCTGTAAAAGCATCTGAATTTCAGATTTCGCCAAAGTCTTAGGCAGCCGTTTTGGCATCTGGAATTTTCGTGATGAAAATCGAAATAACTTTTCATGGGTATCATATTGCTCCTCAAGATACTGGGCAAACTGCCGGATCGATACATATTTTCTACGAATCGACCGGGCACTCAGACGTCTCTCATCCTGCAGATAATTGAAATACTGCAAAGTTACTTTATCATTCAGAATCTGAGTCCTCGTTTCACCAATCCATCTTCGAAAGTCGCAGAGATCACATTCGTATGCCTGTAAGGTGTGTTCAGACAGATTTCTCTCAACCTTAAGTTCTTTTTTAAAGTTTTGAATGTCCTGCGCCAATTGTTTCATATCCACCAGCATATCGTATCCTCCCATAAAAATCAATTGCGCCTGCTGCAAGAAGCAGCAAGCGCAAAGTGTAAAATCGTTTCAGATCGTTTTAATGATCCTCATTTTTCTCTATACAGTTCTTTCTCTGTTCCATTCCGACAGCCGCCAGCACAAATATATCATAGGAAATATCCATCAAACGATGAGCGATCACACAGTTCACTGCAATCAATGCAATTGCGTATTGTAAATACAGATCTTTGCTGTTTTTCCAGCATGCATACCAGAATAATGCAAGCACAATAATGAAAAGCAACACTCCCCAGGTCATTAAGATATTTACATATGAACAGTCTAAAAAGAAATAATCTCCCTGCCAGTCCGTCGTGAGTCCGGCTCCTATCATTTCGATCTTCTGACCAAATAATTTGATTCCATATTCAACAAATGCTTTTTTTCCAAACATAAGGCGTGCAACAAGTGTACTGTAAGCGCTTTCACTAACCTGTTCCCAGTTATACGCATTCGTGGCCGCAATGGAAGCGATTGCTAAAAGCGGCATGATATATGGTCCAAACCACCCCCAGCACTTTTTCCAGATCTTTTGCATCAAACTATCTTTTTCCGATTTTCTCTTCTTTGTAATCAGATTTCCGATTCCAAACAGCATGGATGCCATAATAATGCATCCGGAATCCACTCTGGCATTGCAATACCGGTACACCAGGAAGCCCGCAAGAAGGCCTATCATATAGTGATACCATTTCAGCCGTTCTCCCCAAAGATAAAAGAATGATAACAGGAGGAAGAATACATGTGCCCCAAAATCTGTAGGGTACATAATTCCAAAGGAATTTCGAATTCCACGTTCTCCCGCCTCATACTGAAGATTCTCAATAATCCCCAGCATAGATCCCGCAAATGCCAGAAGACAGATCCCGCCTGCAATCATGAGATATACCTGAATGATCTTCTTAAATGGGACATTCCGGCTTCCAAGGACCAGCAGCATCCACATCAGCGGATCAAGGTATCGCGATGCATATAAATTTCCGAGCACACATGCCCCAGCGAGTGCTATAAGAAGTAGCTCTTTGATCCGATACTTGTCATACAGAAAAATTTTCACTCCCATACATCCAAGAAAAGTCAGCTTACACACTTTAACGATCACACCGCTTCTGGGAAACATGGTTGTTGACCACACGCTGACACTCAAAAGCAATGCAAAGCCGACCAGTGCAAGCGTCTCACCTGCGCGATAATCGCTATACCATCTATCCTTTCTTAAGCGAAGCCATTTAATTTCCATATCCGTATTCAGACGTTCCAGATCCGTTTTACTGTACTGTGTACTCTTAAAGATCCTGACCGCAGCGACCCATGCAAGTGCCACAATGATACCCGCTATGATTCCAAACTCTGTATAATGAGTGGCGATCTCCATCCCGCCTTGCTGCATTCCCAGACTATTGAAGATCATGGCACTTACAACAATGATTAAGGCCGCCAGCTCTTTTCGCTTCAAAAAATCTTTCCTTATATTTTGCATTCTGCTTTCCCTTTTCTTCATCTATTCATTTCATCTGTATTTTCTTCAGTATCTGTCCCCATATTTCTTTAAGCAGAGGTTCTCCCGCAACGAGCAATATAGCACCATAGATTCCAAAATAAATAACAGCAGACAATACCAATGTGAAAAACACACCTAAATTCAATACTTTCACCCAGATAGCCACTGCTCCGGCGATCAGAACCGCAAAAATCAGAATCTTCCAATGAACCTTTTCCAGAATTCCACACGTAAGATCTTTTAATTTCCAATATTGATATACCAATACCGCAGCCTCCGCTATCAACGTTCCGATTGCCGCCCCCGAAGATGCCATGCCTGGAATCAATACTGCATTAATGAGCATATCTACAATAGCCCCCAGCGTTACAGAATATAATACCCATTTTTCTTTTCCCAACGGAACCATCACCTGAATTCCCATAATATTAGTCAGCCCAATAAAGAAAAGCGTCGGCATCAGGATCTGCATAGGAAGAACGGAACCTCCATAAGTATCACCAGAGAGGAAATAAATTCCTTCTCTTGCATATAAAATAAAGTACACCATCATTGGAAGCGCTGCCACGCACACAAAGTTGATTGCCTTTTTCGTTATTTCCTCAAATTCCCTTTTTAGATTGTGTTCAATATAGTATGAAGCTCTTGGCAATAATACTGTTCCCAGCGACGTAATAATGCTTACCAGTATTCCCTTGATTTTAACCGCCGCATTATAATATCCTACATCTTCATCCGTCTTTATAAAGCCAAGCATGACCGTATCAAGATTTGTATAAACGGTTGTTGCGCAGGACATTGCGAAAAAAATCATGATCGGTTTCATATGCTGGCGAAAATTATATTTTCCTGTTGGACGCAGTAATACATATTTATGTGCGTTCATAAAATTCAACACATTAGAAGCCGACGATGCAAAAATTGATATGCCACCATAGATTACATAGTCTTCTTTACTTTTAACCAATAAAAACATTGCGCCTACAGAGATTATTTTCACCATGATCGATCTTATTGTTATATAACTATATTCTTCCAGTCCTTTGTACAGCCATTCCATTCCAATAGAGTTAAAGAGTATCATTGTGCTTACGATCAAAAACAATGTCTTATCCGCCCTCATTCTCGGAACAGTCCAAAGTCCGATGAAGAACAAAAGGTATGCTGCTGCCGTTGTCCATATACTGATGCCCAGCAATTCCTGAACCGTTCGTGATAATTTTTTCTTATCGTCGCGCACCTGTGCACATACTCGAATTCCGTATGTTGGAATTCCAAGCTGTGCAAACATAGAAAAATATGTCACTATTGATGTTGCAAATGCTACTTTTCCTGTGCCGATTGGGAGCAGGATTCTCGATACATACGGAAATGTAATCAATGGGAATATGAAATTCGACATTGTCAAAACCATATTCATAATAAAATTAAATTTTACAGATTTTTCTTTCATTCTTTTATAATTCCTATCATAGTTTCACATACCGCTAATGAGAGTTATTTTAACATCCCACATCCCTTAAGCGCTGTTTTCAAATAGATTCCCTTGAGCACTCTTGCTTGAATTATCATTGCATGTTTCTTCATCTCTTCATAATCCTTTATCGTTAATCCTGCTAATTTTTCAGAGAGTTCATGCAGGTCATGAACTGTGATCCCCAGCTTCTCTCTCTCCACAAGCTCCGCCATCGCCGCGTGTTTTCCAATAATCACCGGTATCCCGGCTGCCATATACAGGGAAAATTTATGCGGACAGTTGTACTGGAGATATCGCCCTGCCGCTTCCTGTCCTTCTTCGAGGTTTTCGCCGTCCCACACAAGACCAAAGTCACCTTCCAGCACATCCGGAAGCCGGTCCGGTAATTCGACACCTCTATAGAAGCCCGATTCCAGAATCCTGTCAGACGGTTGGATTCCGTACAGTGCGAACTTCAGAGAAGCATGATTCCCGTCGGCGATCAATTGATCCAGAAAACGGCTTTTTCCAAGATTTCCAGCAAAAGCAATTGTATATCCATCTCTGGCTTTTTCCATTTCCGATGTTGCTTTTTGTTGATTCGAATCCTTTATCTCCGCTCCTGAGGTTTGTCCATCTTTCTCTACAAGATAATCAAACATCTGCAGCATTACCATCTTCTCATCCGGTATTCCCTGGCCTGCCAGCCATTTTTTCATCCGTATGTTATGGACGATAATCTTCCTGAAGCGATTGATTGCTCTGATCTCCCTCTGGACTGCTTTTTTCGGCATCTCATAGCGTAGACTGCTGATATCGTGAATCAGAAGAACTGCTTTTTTCGGCAGTACCTGATAACAGATCCTATTAAACCGCTCGTTCGCATAGAATGGATACTGAATCACAATTTGAGACCGGGCATAAATCTTCGGAAGACTGGCATATAGTCTGAAAAGACTATATGCATAATCTCTGATCTTTGATTTCTTCTTGATATAGCAGTAGAAAATATCCCCGTCTATGATTTTTCGCACATCCTGCCGCGCCTTTGTACCGGAAGTAAATCCCTCCTCATACAGATCTTCAATCAAAAGAATCTTCTTATCCATAGTACAAATATTCCTCCATCTGTTTTGCTGCCTGAGTGATATCGTAACCGGCTGCCTTAACACGTTCGGATACATCCCTTCTCCCTGTCGCAATTGTAAGCACTGCCTCTGCCCTATGGCCTCCGTTCAATCCATTGATTCCCAGAATCGTTTCTGCCCATATCTGCGCACCACCATTTAACGGAATTTTATGATAATTTTCTTCAACAATTTTTGTCTCATCTGAAATCGTATCTGTCAGAAAGCATGGCAGATCAGCAGCCTGTGCCTCGATTAATGCTACCGGAAGTCCCTCATAGAGTGACGGAAAAATAAATGCGTCCATTGCCTGATAGTAACCGGAAGTGTCATTTACCGCTCCTGTAATAAGATAAGCTTTTTCCAGACCATATTCTCCAATCTTCTTTTCTATCTCTCCCCGCAAACTTCCATCTCCGACATGAATAAACCGGCACTCTGGATCCTTTTCATGCAGACATCGAAAGACATCCAGAATAAAACCTGGATTTTTTTGTTCTTCCAGCCGTCCAACTGTTCCATACAGCCGTGTATCTGGTGAAATTTTCAGCTGAGTCCTGATCTGATTTCTTTTCTCCTGACTAAAGCAGAATCTTTCCGCATCAATAGCATTGTGTATCACCTCAAAATTTGCATTTTCTCCGAACATGAACCAGCCAGCCATATTAGAACACGCAAACAGTTTTTCTGCATACTGATCCAGCTCTTTCTGGTGTGTCTGATGCAAGCGTTTCCGAATTCCCATAAGATCCCATCCTGTATCGTTGGAATTGTGAGAATGCGCAATGATTCGATTTATTTTATTCTTTTTTGCATAAGTCAAGTCATCGATATTTGCCAGTGACAGAAGATTGCAGTAAATTCCATCATACCGTTCTCCGGCGTTTTTAAAGAACTTCCTGTAGACGGTCCGATGTGCGACAGGATGTTTTCTTCTCCCCGGAAGCCGGATAATATCGGCTCCCATCGTCCTAAGTTCCTGTTCATATGCAATCACTTCTTCATAATTGACCAGATAATCAAATTGAACTTTTTCCGGGTCAATATGTCGTACAAGATTCATAATATATGCTTCTACCCCACCTGGGTTAGGCGTCATACCTGTCATTAAATATCGCTTTACCGTCACCTCTAGTTGCCTCCCCTCAGGATCTTTTTGGCAGTTTTTCTCATCTCCGCAAACACGCAAACTAAAAAAGCGCTTTTACTTCCAAGGAAAAAGTGGTATAACTGCATATCAGCCTTCTTCGATTTTTCTGCTTTAAGAACTCTGAGTAATGTCTTTTGCCTCAACAGGTCTATCGCATATTCTTTTCTCTCTGAAAATGAAAATCTTTCCAGATAATTCATACAATCTTTATAATAGACCTTCCACAACCTCTCCCTGACCTGCAGATAAATTCCTTTTTCATTCGCAAGTTCTTCCGCCGCGTTCAGCACATTTTCGCTGAGCACCAATCTGGTCTTTCCGTCATCTTTTGTGAGGCTTCCGGATCCTGCACGCTGATTATATACGTAGAGAGCGCTATTTTCTACAGCAATATTGCCGCAATCTTTTAAAAATTTCAGGTTGAACAAAGCATCCTCTCCAAGGGAAAGATCTTCCCGAAATACCGGCATATGTCTTTCCAACGCCTGTTTCCGGTACATTTTCGCCCACACACTTGTCAAGAGTGTTGTTTCGTATAGTCTGCCAAAATATTTTCCTAATGTCTCCTGATCCGTCAAATTTTTACATTCCGGCAATATATCATATTGCGACACAAAATATTCCCCTCTGTAAAACATACGCTTAAATCCACACAGGATCAAATCAACACCTTCTGCGATATGTCCGGCCAGCTTTTCGCATGCATCATTCGTAATCGTATCATCCGCATCAACAAACATGACGAAGGTTCCGGTCGCCTTTTTAATTCCATGGTTTCTCGCCGCAGAGACTCCTTGATTTTCCTGTTCAATATACTGGATTCTTGCATCATGCACTACATAGGATCTGCATATCTCCCCAGATCTGTCCTTTGATCCATCATTTACCAGAATGATCTCCAGATTCTGATATGTCTGCCCCTGTATACTCTCAATACACGTTCCAATATACTTTTCACAGTTATAAACAGGAACAATGATACTTATCTTTTCCATACGACATATTTCTCCTGATACGCCACAGGGGCACTGTGTTCCTTTTCTCTGCCCACATGCCCCTGTACTGTAAATTCTTTATTTGTCTTCTTTTAGATCCGGATCTTTTAATGCTGGGTCCTCAAAACCGCCATTCTCAAAACCTTCTGTTGCTTCCTTCATAAACAATACTTTTGGAGTCATTAAAATTAATTTTAAGTCCATCCATATCGAATAATTTCGAATATAGGTAAGGTCAAGCTTCAATTTATCATAGCTGGTCGTACAATATTTCCCGTAGATCTGCGCATATCCTGTAAGCCCCGCCTTTACTTTTAAGCGGTATGAAAATTCCGGAATATTCTTCGTGATGATTTCTGCAAGCTCCGGTCTTTCCGGTCTCGGTCCAACCAGGCTCATATCACCTTTCAGGATATTTAACAGCTGTGGCAGTTCGTCCAGTCTCGTCGCGCGAAGGAATCGGCCTACCGGGAGAATCCTTGGATCTTTGTCCCCCGCTTTTACCGGTCCGCTCTTCTTTTCCGCGTCTACGACCATCGTGCGGAATTTATAGATTGAAAATACCTTGCCGTTTAATGTCAGTCTCTGCTGCGTGTAGAAAACAGGTCCCTTATCCGTACACTTGATCATCAGCGCGATGATAAGGAAAAACGGGCTGGTGAGGATCAGCATGATCCCAGACACGAGAATGTCTTCCATTCGCTTCAAAAATGCCTGATCCCAAGGAAGTCCATCAATATTTCTCGACAGATACAATGGTGAATCAAAAATATTCAGTTCCACTGATGTGCGCAAAAGAATATCACTGATCTTCGGTACGGTGTAGCTGCGGATATTGTTGGCGTAGCACCGCTTCATCAGTTCATTTCTGTCCCCTGCCGGGATATCTCCGATGATCACACCGTCATAGTTCTCGGCTTTTCGGATGATCTCTTCCACATTGTCCTGCAGCCGTACCGTTTCCTTGATCTCATATTTGTCTTCGCGGGATTCGATTCTGCCCATTAAGTGGAACATCAGCTTGTCCGCATGGACAAGAAGAAGCTTTTTCTTCGGGAACAAGGACGCATAGATCTTCTTGAATGCAAAAGCCCACAGCATAACAACCAGGAAGTCCGCAATCGTCAGTATTAGAAGTGCCGTTGGGTTATGCATTTTTTTATCAAACAGAACCACCTGCACATACGAGAAAGCATTTACTCCAACCAGAGAGATCATATGGGAATATACCAATGTCCAGTATTTATAAATTCCGATCTTCAATCCGCCGTACATCCGGTGCAGAAGCAGCAGCAGACTGAGGTACTCTCCCGCTATCAGCCAGTTTCCGCGTCTCCAGAACGCCACTTCCATATTTCTGTTGTAATAATTCATCCAGACATAATAGTACAGCGCAAGTTCCAGGAGTACGATCATTAACGATCCCAGAAATTTTACAAGCCTTTTATACTGTTCAAATTGTCTGCGTTCAATTTGTGCACTCATCTACATATGTTTCCTTAATTTTTTATCATATAAATATTTTCGCATGAAATTCGGAATCAGGCTGATTAGCACCCGCGCAGCCGTCATCGGCAGATATTCCGCAAGATTCAGAAGCCCATATTGGTACATCCGGTTCCGGAACGAGATAATTGCTTTTGCGTACTCTACTCCCCCCCTCCGCTGATGCATTCCGTTCACACGCATGTATAAAAGCGTGTCCGGGAGGTTCGCAAGCACCGCATGATCCCGGTACATCCGCACCCACAGATCATAATCCTCAAAATACGGACACGGCTGATATCCGCCAGAGAGCTCCACGCTTGATTTCTTGAACATCACGCACGGGTGGTTGATCGGATTTCTCTGTTTGATATACCCGGAGATCTCCTCCGGCGTCTGCGGAACAGTTTTATAGGAGGTAACTGCCCTTTCCGCCGCCTGCACATCCAATGCGTCCCCCTGAAACTCCGCAATCGTCCCACTCAGCGCATCCACGTCCGGATGCCTTTCCAGATATCTCAGCTGCCTTTCACACCGATTCGGTGCCGCAAGATCGTCCGTATCCATCCGGGCGATCCACTCGCAGGTACAGTGGCGGAGACCTTCATTCAGAGCCTTTCCAAGTCCCTGATTCTCCGTGAGACGGACGACCCGAAATACTGTTTCCGGCATGTCCAACTGCTTATCCGACATTGCACAATCATCCGTATCTGTTCGTGCGAGCCTCGGAATATCTTTTAAATAGCAGCCTTCATATTCCGCTATCACAGCATTTAACGTAGCTGTTAAAGGGCCATCGCATACCAATACAATTTCTGTCGGCAGAACTGTTTGATGAAAAATACTGCTTAATGCCGCCCGGAAGTATTCCGGATTTTCTTTCTGATATACAGACATCAAAACTGAATACTCTTTTTTCACGATACTGTTCCACCCGCAAATTTTTCTTCTATGTACTTATCAAATTCAGCTTTTGTGTAAGTATGCACTTCGCGGAAATATAAATGCTTATAACGTTCCAGATCGAATCGGATAAGTTCCTCATTTCCTTTACTAAGGAAATATTTACCGATTGCAATTCGCGATGACGCATCTGATACTACCTGTTTTTTAAATTGATTAGGAAGTGGATTCTTTTCTTCATTGTATACTACAATAAAGTCAAGATTTTTTCTAGTGCCAGATATCGTCTGCTTTGTAAGATCACAAAACAGCAGTAAACTATCACGGATCTTATCTTTTATATTTCGATTATTGACCTTTCCGTTTTTAAACTCGACAAAAGCTATATTCTCATCCGTTTCCAGCAATGCGTCTACTGAAGCAGCACATTCTTCCGAAAGCACCAGATCATTCGCATATTTCGTTTTAACTGTATCAAAATTTATCGCCTCTAACTGAGATTCTGTCATAAATTTGATGCAGCCCGGATCGCTATGATCTATTGAGCACTCTTTTAATGTAGATATATGCTCTCGAAATGTTTCATAGAGATTATACTCCCTCATAGCGATACCTCTCATTTTCCAGCACCTGCAACGGTCTTGCAAGTTTACTGTAGATCTTCTCGATATTGTCTGTCACGTCTTCGATCTGAGATACTTTGTCCACATTTTCAGTAAGATAATATTTGCACTTATCCGAAACCTGGTACTTTGCTGCATATACCTCAATTGCATTGAGGAAATATGGGCTGTGCGTATTCAGAAGAATATGAAGACCAAATTCTTTGTGCAGAAGAACGATCAGCTCTGCAAATAGCAGCTGCCATTCTGGGTGAAGATGGATTTCGGGTTCGTCTAAGATGATGGTACCGTTTGTTTTAATGTATCCACTGGTCAAAAGGCTTTTTAGTATCGCAAAGGTTTTTAAGCCCGTTGACATATTTCTTACATCCAATTGATGATTGTCAATCCGATAGCCAACCGACGATTGCTTTTCCTTCACAATATTTCCCGCGCAGACAGTTGAAATTTTCTGATATATCTGTTCAAACTTTTCATTTGCGACAATCTCATCAACAATATTAAACGTATTCACACTCGCGTTGGAAGCGGTGTTCAAGTAACTTTGCAGACAGGATCTATGATCAAGGAATTGCAATGTTCCAAACCATATTCGCGGAAGTGGTTCTGAAAGTTCATCTAATATAAACGGATCATCAATATAAATCACTTCTGTATTCAATCTGATTGGATTTTTTATGCCCGTAACTTTATTATCAGATATCCCTACTTCTGTATTTTCATTGTGGATTACAAGTTGTATGGAACTATCCTTTTCAAGAAAGACATTCCCTATCTGTCCGCGGAATTCGGCATCCAATTTTTTTTGTAAAACGCTTCTTAGAATCTCTTCATTCGGTACTGACAACACTTTTATGATATGATTAACAGACGTAAGTATTACATCTTCTGGAACAGACGCCGAAATCTTATCATTATGTGCGGCAATGGCACTATAAATTGCTTTTTGAAGTTCGCTTTCTAATTTCGTTTTTTCTTCGATCGCAATGATTTCTTTTGCTAATGCACTCGGATTAGTATTAAAGAACTCAAATGTTTTTAAACTTCCAAGCATCAATGCAAGCTGGCTTTCTATACTCTTTTCTCTCTCCGATATGATTTCTTTATCTATATTGTAAAAGCCGTTAAATACAGAAAACAGTGCTTTCCCAACCGTACTTTTTCCCGTATCATTCTCACCTGCAATGACCGTGATACCGTTAATTTCCACCGTGGCATTCTGCACTTTTCCAATATTTTTCAATACCAGTTTCATATACTCCTCCTGATTTTGAACCCCGCTACAGCCCTTACACTGTATGAACCGTAACCATTTTGGCCAATACTTTGCATTTCAAATCGGCAAAGTCTACCGCTTCCACAATATCATACAGAATTTTCATTTCAGAAAATCACCACATATTTGCAGCAGCCGAAATCATGCCTCATACCAATTAATTATATGTGCCCTACCGCTTTTCATACGTCTCCGGCGTGTAATGGATCACTCTCGTACCGCTGTTCTCAAACTCAAACGGAACATATAAGAGTTCCTCCATCGCCTTATGAACCGCCTCCTGCTTATCCGGCTCTACATAGAAGAGCAGGAATCCGCCGCCGCCTGCGCCGAGAAGCTTTCCGCCGAGGGCACCTGCTGCCATTCCCTTTGCGTAGAGTCCGTCGATAGAATCTGTTGAAATTCTATTGGAGATTCCGCGTTTCAGCTTCCATGTATAGTCGAGAAGACGGCCAAACTCGTTGAGGTCTGTCTTGGATGTAAGGACTTTTTCCGCGTCATCCACCAGGGACAGCATCTCAAGAAGCTGCTTCTGCTTATCTACCAGCGCTTTTTCCGTTGTCTGCTGGATATCGGAAGAAAATCTGGAAAATCCGGTAAAGAACAGCATCAGATTCTGGTTTAACTGCTGCTTCCTCTCCGGAGAGATAATAACCGGGTTTACCTCATATCCGTCGGCATTAAAGTTGATCCTGTTTAATCCGCCAAACGCCGCCGCGATCTGGTCCTGAACGCCGCCGCTCTCGTTGCAGAGAACTCGCTCCAGATAGATCGCATCATCCGCAAGCTTTCTCTTATCCGCATATTTTCCCTTCAACGCATAGAACGCGTTTAACATTCCAACCGCGAAGGAACTGCTCGTTCCAAGTCCGGATCTTGCCGGAAGGTCAGCCTCATAAGTAAGGCGGATCTCCTGCATATCCAGGTACTTCATCGCCTCGCGGATCGCCGGATGATTGATATCGTTGACATCCGTCACACGCTCGATCTTTGAGTAGGAAAGCTCTGTGGAATAATCGAAAAAGCGCGGTAAATGACGCACATTTACATAGCAGTATTTATCAAAGGTTGTTGAGATTACGGCTCCGCCGTGTTCCTTATAAAAGTCCGGGAAGTCAGTTCCTCCTCCGAAGAAGGACATTCTAAAAGGGGTCTGTGTGATGATCATAGTTAACTCCTAATTACTTGATAAGTTATGCATCTATGGAACCATCTGTTGTTTCCTGGCACATAAATGTTTACCCATTTACGTTTAGATGATCCTGTATTGATGCTTTAATTCTTCGCAACAGTTCAATATCATGATACTTACTGGTTTATAAACCTGTCTTGTCTTTATCGTTTCAGTAAACCAGTCTGGTATTCTCAATTCTCAAATGAGTTTTACCATCCTCAATCCATCTGCAGAATCTTCTCTACAGCATCCAAAAGGTCCCTGCAGACAAGCTCCGGCTTCACATCATATTTCTTATCGTTTCCGGTCTCACCGGTCAGTACCAGCGCCGTACGCATTCCTGCGTTGATCCCGGTCTGGATATCCATCGTCGTATCACCGATCATCCAGGATCCCGCGAGATCAATATTATACCGCTCCGCCGCCTTCTGGATCATACCAGTCTTCGGCTTTCTGCACTCGCACGGGATCTTATAAGCCGGATTCTCCTCCGGATATCCCTTATCCGGGTGATGCGGGCAGTAGAATACATCATCCAGGAACACTCCCTCTTTTCCAAGAAGTGTTTCCATTTTTTTATGGATATTCTCTACATCTTCGATCTCACAGAGTCCCCGCGCAACCACCGGCTGGTTTGTGATAACGATTCCAAGTCTTCCCGACTGGTTGATCTTCCGGATCGCGTCGACTGCACAGTCTTCCAATGTAAAGTCCTCTTCCTTGTATACAAGACCTTTATACTGGTTGATTGTGCCGTCCCGGTCCATAAAGATACAACGCTGTTTGTTTTTGAGACATTTTCCCGCAATTACACCGCGCTCAATATCTGCCAGTGTCTGATTTACGCGGTCCACAGTGCCGACATCCTTTACGTACTCCGGAGAACAGTATCCATAGATCGGCTCCCCCGCCTCTAACATTCCCTTGATCACATCATTCTCAAGGTTCCTCTTCACCGGCTCCGGGACATAATCGCAGATCTTCTTTTCAAATACAAAGATACCTGCGTTTACGCAGTTCTTATACCAATAGTCCCGCACATTGTGCTTGGAATCAAATGCTGTGATCTTGTCATCCTTATCGAGCACAAGAAGATCCGAATCAAACGGATGCCCATTCGGATGTACAAACAGCGTCGCCACCGCACCTTTTTCTTCATGGAAGCGGATCATCCGCTGAAAATCGATATCAAAGAACAGATCGCCGGACATCATGACAAACCGTTCTCCATGGATCATATCCTTTAAATAATAGAAAGATCCAGCCGTTCCAAGCGGCTCCGTCTCCTCATAATACCGGATCGCAACGCCAAATTTCTCACCGTCACCGAAATATTCCTTGATCTTATCTCCAAGGTGTCCGATCACCATGATAATATCTGTAATTCCTTTCTCCTTCAGCCGCTCCACCTGCCATAAAAGCAGCGGTTTTCCGGCTACCGGGACCATCGGCTTCGGAATCTCATCCTTTGTAAGTGCTGCCAGTCTCGTTCCCTTTCCACCGGCCATGATGACTGCCTGCATCATAATATTTCCTCCCATGGGGCAGGAATCTGCCTGCCCCATTATTGTCTCATATGTTTTATTTACTTACTCAGTCTTTCTTCTCTTCACTGACCGCCGTCTTCCTGCATCCAACACCCATAGCAAGCAGCTGCAGAATAATCGGCATAGCGATCGGCAGATTGATGTTAACAGTCGCCTGGATCATGTATGCTAAAACAGCCAGCATAACCGCCGCAACGACCGGCTGCTCTTTCATTCGCTTTGCCATAGCCACAACGGAAGACACCATAAATACAATATAAGATGCCATACCGGCAAATCCAATGGTAACTAAATAATGCAAATACTCGTTATGAGCACTGTCAAAGATAACCATTTTTCCATTCTGCATGTCCGCCGGGAAATAGTACTGCATGAGAAGCGCAAATGTATCTGCGCCGTATCCGAATACCTTCTGAAGCGGAGTCAGCTTCTTCGTAAAGAGCTCGATCGCACGTTTCCATACGTATCCACGCTGTGTTCCCCAGTTATCATCAAAAACAACATAGGAACTGATCGCTCCGTATTTGTCCGCATGTCCCGCTGCGTTTGCGTCGTAGAGTACGAAAACTACCACAAGGCACACAACAACAATGACGCCAAGCCAGATATAAACCGCGATCTTATTCATCTCATCAGAGCTCGTTCTGTTCATCAGCGCCTGCGGCTTTCTGCTCATGGCAACAAGCGCCGCGCTCACGATCCAGAGAAGTACCGCAATAACCGGAAGGAATTTCTGCTTCGCGATAAGACCAAATGCACTGTCGATTCCAAGTACGGAAGACGCATATGCCTGGTTGATCCCGTTGATGCAAAGGATCACCGTAACAAATGTGGCCGCGGAGATCACATATCTGCGGAGTCCTGTCTTCGTCCTGAATAACCATAACGGAGCCAGGCCAAAAATCGCCGCTAAGGACAGGTACGCGTTATCACTGGTACCCATGATCAGCGCAAAGCTTGATAATACCATATTTCCGAAGTACCAGAGCATTCTCTTCTGGTTCTTCTCCTGCGTGAACAGGATCATGGAGACAGCTAAAAGCGCTGCCGCATAGATCGTATAGGTATTGATGTTACCGAATGTGGCTGTGTAGATCGCTTTCTGCTCATCCACCATGTTTACCTTAAATCCGAGAACATCCATCTGGAAGTAGTCTGTAATTCCGAACACGCAGACAAGAATACCGACTGCAAGGAACGCATCCAGATACCACTGCTTTAATTTAAAGAATCTAGTTACAAGGAAGTAGGAAGCCATGTAAACGGTCATAAGGAACACACCGTTATAACGTCCGGATGTTCCCCAGAACGCCTCCCATTTCCAGTCTTTACAGAATACCCAGGAGAGCACATTGCAGAGCCAGAATGCCAGCATTGCCCAGTCGCACACGTTCATGCTCTTTCTCCATGTCTGGAAATTAAACTTTGAGAACCACTCGATCATCTTCCCGCTCGCCAGGCCATATCCGCCCATGATCACAAGCGCCGCGATCGCAACCACACTATAAAACTGATATTTGGTTTCCAGGATATCAAAATAGAAATCATGGAACACTAACGGAAGCACGCAAAGAACGATCAGCGTGAACACTCCCATAATTAAAGCAACATTATCCTGATAGCTGCTTTTCGTCTCCTCTTTCTTCTTTATTCTGTTTGCCATGAATTTACTTCCTTTCGTCACGTCTTAAAAACTGTGTCCCTTCAGCGGCCCCTGGATCTATAGAGAAAGCGGTACACCCGCCCCTGTCCGCCAGCGTCAAACCACGCATCTCTGCTGAAAGGTCACAAAATCTATTTTATTATATCATCCTTCGACTTTTATAGCAACTTGCGGCGAAAGGGATTTTACTTCCTTTTTATGAAATTATTCTAAATTTCAGGCTAATGAAATTAGATGCTGCACCGCCTGATGTACATTGGTAAACGTACTGTCACTAAAATAGAGTTTTTCCGCTATTGCGTCTTCGGTCATCGTACCTTGCATTTCATCCGATATTCTGTTTAGACACCACTCCCCATTTTCAATGGCTGTTTCATATCTTTCTGCAATCTGCCATATGGAATCCTTATCGCCTTTTTTGTATGTCGAACAATGGTCCTTCGTTGAAAGTCGCTTTAAAAGATTCTCTTTATCTTGAACCGTCGCAATGAGAGGCTGTGTTTTTTCATAATGCAAAAGGAAATAGTACTCAATGCAGCCTTTTGTCATATACATTTTAACTATCGCGTTTTTACACTTTTTCCTTAGTTTTTTTACGATATTCCAGTTTTCCTTCCACTTTACCCTCATTTCGATCTCAGTATCAAATACAAGCCAGATTTCATCCACGTCCAGAACATCATCCGCATAAATACCTTTAGCACTGAATGCCTTATCCGCCACTGCAAACAAGCCCTTTTTATTGTGAATATTTAAATTTGCTTTTTCATGAAATCGATCCTTTAGAAACTTAAAATACTGTTCTTCGCTTTCGCCTTCCCAAAATATGATAATATAAGGATTTCGGGATCTGTTTTTACTTTTTCGTGCCATAATTATCTCTCCCTGATATAAGGTACTGCGCCATATTTTCCGAGCAAGTATGCTTTCCCTACCTTTTCATCATTTCTGACTGAGAAATCTGATACTGCATACAGTTCAGAAACACCCGTTTCACAGTTTTTATCAACAAGATAATATTGGTCTCTTCTTAACAGTTCACGATTCATAATATCTACACTATGTGTTGTAAAAATCAATTGAGCTTTTAACTCATTATTGTATTGAAATCTTTTAATAATATATTCTACGATCATCGGATGCAGCCTGTCTTCTATTTCATCAATTACTAACACCCCCCCATTGTTAAGTGCGGATTCCATTGCCGCAGCTCTTGCCATCAAACGAATCGTACCATCTGACTCATCAGAAAGGTTTAAGGGATATTCATTCTTGCTTCCCTGCGAATCGATACCTGTGTGAAATGATATTGCTTTCAATTCATTATATTGAATCGCACCGCTCACATTATCTGCATCTCCAGCCAGACTTTCTTTAAATTGGGCTAATGCTTTCTCTATTTGTTGCCTTGTCTCCGATGGAATATCATCCGGCAATTCATCCAGACTTGTAATTGCCTTATTATTGATTTCAAATTTCATATCCGAAATGCCAAGATCCGCCACTCTGGCAATTGATGCAATAGACTTTAACATTTCAGGGTTCTCACTATATTCCAATAAATTTTTACCCAAATCTGAATAATCCCTGGAGAAAAACAGCTTTGTTCTGAACCATTTCATTGCCTTAATACATGGTTCGTAATTCATTGTACAGGAAACTGCAAAAAATAGTTGATTAGGAGCAACTGCTTTGCCGATCAGTTCTTTCATTTTCTTATCACCATTAACCGGAAATGAAAACTCCTGATATTTCCTGTCAAATACAACAGATCTCTGTCCCTTCGGTGCCCAATATAAATGCTCTTCACAAATACATTTTCTGGTTGCAGAAAAGCCATAGCAATACCATATACCTTTTTCCTCATATTCAAACTCAAAAGAGGTAGGTTCTTTCTTTGAATAGTCATTTAATTCAAATGGTCTTACCGGAATCTCTGCTGCCTCATATTGTGTACGCTGCGCATTTTTTATAAACTGTGCTGCCAGCCACATTGCGCGGATGACATTACTCTTTCCACCGCCATTTTTTCCGTTGATAGAAATAACTGGAAGATATACGTTATTTTTGTATTTCAACAGGCACTCCTTGTGATCTCCAATGCCAGCCGCTTCCATATCAAGCACAGCCTCATCTCTTAACGACCTGTAATTTTTCACCTTAAATTTTAACAGCATATGTTTTTCCTCCTTTAATCAGTATAATATGCTATTTTTTAAAGTAATTCAATATATTATTGCAGGATTTTCACATTTTTATGTCTTATTTATGTTGAAAGTTTCTTTTTGATACTAATGTTTTCTTGCCACCATCACCTGTTTAGGCCCCATCATGATAGCCACAACGAACTTGTGATAGTTTTACTTATCGGAAGTATAATGGCTTCGTAATGCAATTAGGAATTTCAAAAAGCGTTTCAAAAAAACAAAAGGAGAGTGCATTAATTATGAGAAAGCAGACTAAAATTGCTGCAGTAGTATCCGCAGCAGCTCTGTTAGCATTAGGCGCTTCCATGACATCTTTCGCAGCTTCCAAGGGAACCTGGATGATGGTTGATGGCGAGTGGTATTGCTATGACAAAAACGGTGACGCATATACAAACGTATTCTGCTCCAGCAATGGTAAAGAGTACTACGTAGGAGATGACGGACAGCTCGTTCGTTCCGCGTGGGTTGAGTACGATGGTTCTTACTACTTCGTAAACAGCAGCGGTGCTAAGATCACAAACGACTGGAGATTAACAACTCCGTACGATGACGAGAGCGCTGA